>JAJCYC010000020.1 GCA_029263115.1 Pseudonocardia sp.
GAGGGCTTCGAGGGTGGCGCCGGCCCGGATGTGCTCGTCACGGTCGAGCACCGCGATGCCGTTGCGGTCGCGCACCGGGACCACGGAGCGGGCGAAGTAGCCGTTGGCCCAGGCCTTCGCCGCCCGGGTCTGGGACTCCACGGCGAAGGTGTCCACGTCCTCGCGGGAGTAGCCCTCCACGGTGGCGATCAGGTCGGCGCCGATGCCCTGCGGCACGAAGCCGGTCTCGTAGCTGGTCTCCGGGTCCATCGCCCAGGCCCCTCCGTCGGCGCCCATCGGCACCCGCGACATCGACTCGACACCGCCGGCGAGCACCAGGTCCTCCATGCCGGAGCGGACTTTCAGCGCGGCGGTGTTCACCGCCTCCAGCCCGGAGGCGCAGAAGCGGTTGAGCTGCACGCCACCCACGGTGTGCGGTAGGCCGGCGGCGATCGCGGCGGTCTTCGCGATGTCGGCGCCCTGGTCACCGACCGGGGTCACCACGCCGAGCACCACGTCGTCGATGGTCGCCGGGTCGAGCTCCGGGAAACGCTCCCTGAGCTCGTTGATCAGGCCCACGACCAGGGCGATCGGCTTGACCTCGTGCAACGAGCCGGACGCCTTGCCCCGCCCGCGCGGGGTCCGGATGGCGTCGTAGACGTACGCCTCGGGAATACCGGTGCTCATGTGAACCTCTCGGAATCGGTGCCACGCTGCCGCAATCCGCCGCAGCACTCTCCAGCCTGTGTTACAGCAGCACTGTCGCATGGGTCAAGCACCGGCCTGGCCATCGCCCGGTGGTGCTGGTCCGTCGCGCTGCGCCTGCAAGTGCGACAGCAAGACTGTCACATATCCCGCGAGCTGGGTAGGGTCCACGTTCGTGACCCGCATCATCGATCCCGCCCGTGACGACACGCCCGGCGAGACCGTCGATGACACCCACGAGCTGCTCACCGTCGACCAGCTCGCCGCCCGAAGCGGGATCACCGTGCGCACCATCCGCTTCTACGCGAGCAAAGGGCTGCTACCGCCGCCCCAACTGCGCGGCCGGCGCGGCCTCTACGGGCCGGAGCATCTGGCCCGATTGGAGCTGGTCTCCGAGCTGTCTGCACTCGGCCTCACCCTGTCCGCCATCGAGGGTTACCTGACGCGCCTGCCCGCCTCGCGCGACGTCGCGGCGATGGCCCTGCAGCGGGCGTTGCTCGCGCCGTGGGTTCCCGAGCGCCTCGAACATCTGAGCCTCGCGGAGCTGGACCGCCGCGCCGGCCATCCACTGCGGCCCGACGAGCTGGAGGCGTTGGAGACCCTCGGCGTCATCGAGCGCCAACCCTCCGGCGACGACGACACCGTGCTGCTGCACGGCTCCGCGTCGTTGGTATCGGCGTTGGAGAGCCTGAAGACGGGACTGCCGCTCGACGCGCTGCGACGTTCGCACGAGGTGATCGCCAAGCACACCGCCGCTCTCGCCGAGGAGCTCATGCAGCTGTTTCAGGACGAGGTGCTCCAGCCCTACCGCGACCGGGGTCGCCCGGCGAGCGAGCGAGCGAGCCTGCGGGAGGCGTTCACCAGGCTCAAGCCGATCACCGTGCAGGGCGTGGTCACCTCGTTCGGCCGCGCGGTCAACCGCACGATCCGGGAACGGTTCGCCGCCGAGGACAGTTGAACCATGCTCTCCTGCACGGTCCACGACGCCCGAAGCCCGAGCGAGATCGGACGGACACCACAGCGCTGCGGTCCGCATGCCAGTCGGTCAGGCGGCGTGGACCCGCCTGTTCGGTCCGGTGGCCGGACCGGACGATGCAGGAGCTACGGCGAGGACGGTGTCGGCCCCCGCCAGCGGTTCGGTGACCAGGGTGGCGTGCACCGCATTGGCCCACCGCGGGGTGAGCAGCGGCGCGCCGGGGTTCTCGGCGAGGTCCTGAATCAGACGTTCGGCCTCCAGATCTGAGGCCACCGCCAACATCACATACCGCATCGCGTTCTCCGAGTAGGTTAGGCCCGATTTCTACCGCTGCCGACTCGGCCTACCGCCGGGTTCGCCCGGGCGAGCCGGGTCAGTGGTCCCGAGCGTGCGCTCTGTAGCCGGACGGTCGGCCAAGCGGTGTCCAGTGCCAGATCGGCGCCGCCCGCGGAACCGGCGCTACCTGGATACGATGAACGGTCGACCGAGTTCGATCACCGAGTTGAGGGTGCCGCTCGGCGCGTGCAGTAGGCCGCTCGGCAGTCGATGCACTGCCGACGGATGGCGCCGTTCCCGACAGGACCGATCTAATCGTTATCGGACGTTCGCTCCCCAGTGACCTGGACGCGACCTGGTTCGTGGGTCCGGGAGTTCGGTAGGGGAAGGTCGGCCGGCAACGGACCGGCCTCCCCGCCGGTCGATCCGCCGGTTCGAGGGTGCCACGGCGGTTGGAGATTGCCACGGTGGAAAGGGTCGGACACGAGAAGGGCCGAAGCAGCCATCCCCCGAGACGGCAACTTCGGCCCTCGCGGCCACTCGTCCGCTCCCCAGCGACAAGTGGCAAGTCCGAGGACTACATAGTGCTCCCAGCTGATCGCGCATGACAGGGCTTCGCCACCGACATCACCCTAATGGGTTAATGGTTCAGAGCACGCGGTCACTAGTAGGTCACGAAACGTCGATAGTTCACGCACCGAGCGCCGATCCGACTGGGTCAGGACGTGGAACGTTCCGCTCGATGGGTGAGAGGTATAGCGGTGTGCCGCATCCTCGGCCAGCACCAGGTGATCGCTCGGGCCGCCGGCCGCACACCACGCGCGGTTGGCCTCCACTACCCCCGGGCCGGGGCCGCTCGAGCCGTACACCCGTAGGCCCCGCGCCTGGTAGCCGTCCTGCTCGCGCAGCAGCTCGAGGTACTCGAGGGGAACAGGGGCGTCGAGCCCGCGGGCCAGGGCGTCCAGGGCGGCCCGGTCCGCCGGTGGCCGGGGAGTGAGGTCCGGGTCGGCGTGCGCACGCAGGGCGGCCGGTAGTGCCGCTGCCGTGTGGGTGGCCAGTGCGAGGGTCAACTGTTCGACCCCGATCGGCAGCATCCGCAGCGGGATGGTCACCGGGCTGCCGAGCATCGCCAGGTCTGCCCGCAGCACCGCGCGCACCTCCGGGTCACCCGCCGCGGCCAGAACTGCCTCCGGGTCGTCGACCAGCACGCACAGCACGTGTTGACCGCGCAGCCGGTGCTCGAACACGCCGGTGATCCGGGGCCAGGGCAGCGGGCCGGCGGGCAACGCGGCGCCGGCCAGCCCCACGTCGTCCACCACCAGCACCGGGCGGCCGCGGGAGATCAGCAACACCGCAGCCAGGGCCACGAACACCGCGACCGAGGCGATGCCGGCCACCCGTTCGGCGGGCGAGCCGACGGCGGCCAACGCCGCCCCGACGGATGCCAGGACCAGGCAGCCCGCAGCTGGCCCGCGGGGTCGGCGGCGGCGTAGGACCAGCGGACCCGCCGGCACCACCGGCCCTCGGCCCGGGTCCGGTCCGGCATCCGCACCCGGCGGTCCGTCCGTGCTCAGGGTCCGACGTTCCGGCTGGGTCGGGTACGCAGTTCCTGGACGTAGTCGTCGGGGGCGCCGGCCAGCTCGGCCGCGTCCGCCATCACACCCAGGTACCGGGCCGAGGGCAGCCCGCCCTCGTAGGCGTCGAGCACGTACAGCCAGGCCAGCTCACTGCCCTGCAGCGTGTGCACCCGCAGCCGGAGCTTCTTGTGCAGGCCCAGCTCGCCGCCCTCCCACCGGTCCAGGGCGTCGGAGTCGGCGTCGGTGACGTCGTAGAGCACGACGAACACCTGCGAGCCCGGGTCCTCCACCACGGTGGAGAGCGCGCCCTCGGGGCCGTAGTCCTCGCCGCCGAAGGTCAACCGCCAGCCCATCAGCCAACCTGTGCCCGCCATGGGTGAGTGCGGGCACCGCTGTTTCATCTGCTCGGGATCCATGTTGGACCCGTAGGCGGCGTAGAGCGACACGCGCACAGCGTAGCGACCGCCCGCCCGCCACCCCGCGGGCCGGGCACCGGTCCGCAGTACCGGATAGCCGCCCGGTGGTCGCCGCGTACGGTTGGCACCGTGTCCAAGATCGTGATCATGGGGGGCGGTCCGGCGGGCTACGAGGCCGCGCTGGTGGCCGCGCAGCACGGTGCCGAGGTGACGCTGGTCGAGCGGGACGGCATGGGTGGGGCCTGCGTGCTCGACGACTGCGTGCCGTCCAAGACGCTGATCTCCTCGGCCGGGGTCCGCACCGAGCTGCGCCGGGCCGACGAGCTGGGCATCCGGGCCGGGGACGCCCTGGTCGACCTGGCCGGCATCAACGGCCGGGTGCGCTCGCTGGCCCGGGCCCAGTCGGCGGACGTGCGGTCCCGGCTGCAGCGCGAGGGCGTCCGGCTGATCGTCGGCACCGCGGCGTTCTCCGGCAGCGGGTCCTCCGCCGGGTGCGCCGCCGATCGGTGGTCCGCGCCGCACCGGGTCACCGCGACGCCGGCCGACGGCGAGCGCGAGGAACTGCCCGCCGACGTGGTGCTGGTGGCCACCGGGGCCACCCCCCGGGTGCTGCCCGACGCGGTGCCCGACGGGGAACGGGTGCTCACCTGGCGCCAGCTCTACGAGCTCGACGAGCTGCCCGAGCACCTGGTGGTGGTGGGCTCCGGGGTGACCGGGGCGGAGTTCGTCAGCGCCTACACCGAGCTGGGCGTGCGGGTCACCCTGGTGTCCAGCCGCGACCGGGTGCTGCCCGGTGAGGACGCCGACGCCGCGGCGGTGCTGGAGGACGTGCTCGCCGAGCGGGGGGTGACCATCCTGCCCCGGACCAGGGCCGACTCGGTGCGCCGGGACGGGGACGGGGTCGTCGTGATCCTGGCCGACGGCACCGAGGTCACCGGCTCGCACGCCCTGATGACGGTCGGTTCGGTGCCCAACACCGGCGACCTGGGGCTGGACCGCGCGGGCGTCGCGGTGGACCGGGGCGGGTTCATCTCGGTCGACCGGGTCTCGCGCACCAGCACGCCCGGGATCTACGCCGCCGGTGACTGCACCGGGGTGCTGATGCTCGCCTCGGTCGCTGCCATGCAGGGCCGCATCGCGATGTGGCACGCACTGGGCGAGGGCGTGGCCCCGATCAAGCTGAAGACCGTCGCGGCGGCGGTGTTCACCCGCCCGGAGATCGCCACCGTGGGCATCAGCCAGGCCACGATCGACGCCGGAGGCGTACCGGCGCGGACCATCATGCTGCCGCTGGGCACCAACCCGAGGGCCAAGATGCAGGGCCTGCGGCGCGGGTTCGTCAAGCTGTTCTGCCGGCCGGCGACCGGGGTGGTGATCGGTGGTGTGGTGGTGGCCCCGGTGGCCAGCGAGCTGATCCTGCCGATCGCGCTGGCGGTGCAGAACAACCTCACCGTCGACGACCTCGCGCACACCTTCTCGGTGTACCCCTCGCAGTCGGGCTCGATCACCGAGGCCGGTCGGCAGCTGATGCGCCACGGTGACCTCGACTGATGCGCCACGGTGACCTCCGCTGATGCGCCACGGCGAACTGGACTGGGCCACAATGCGACGGTGAACACCCCGACCACCTTGACCGGCCCGTCGACCGCCGTCGTCCGGACGCTGCGGCTGGGCGTGTTGGGCGTGGCCTCGCTGAGCGTGCTGGCCACCGGGTATGAGCTCGCCGCCACCCGGCACTGGAACAGCATCATCCAGCTGATCCCATGGCTGACGCTGCTGGTGCTGGTGGTGGCCGTCGCGCTGGCGGCGGTGGGGCGCGGCCGGCTGGTGGTGGCCGCCCGGGTGCTGGCCGGCCTGGCGCTGCTGGCGTCGTTGTTCGGGGTGTTCCAGCATGTGTCGGCCAACCGCGCGGCCGGCTCGCTGAGCAGCCAGTACTCCGACTCCTGGGACAGCCGTTCGACGGCGGACAAGTGGTGGCTGGCCGTCACCAAGAGCGTCGGCGCCGCGCCGCCGCTCGCCCCGGGCGCGCTCGGCCAGTCCGCGCTGCTGGTGCTGCTGTCCACCGTCGGGGCGGCTCGCCGTGCTGGGCGGGATCCGGGGGGCTCTTCCTGACCGGGTCCTCGCCGTGGCGGGAGGGTGAAGTGGCGTACGGGCGGACCGCTGCGGCGTCGAGACGCGTGATCAGGCCGCGTTTGCGCTGTGAAGAGAATCGACCGTAGCCGGACTACGCGACCTTTTCGAGGGTGACTCGGTAGCCGAGGTTGTGGAGTTGGTTGATGAGTCGTGCGCGTTGATGGTCGGTGTTGCGGCGGGTGAAGTAGTCGCCTCCGAGGTC
>JAJCYC010000021.1 GCA_029263115.1 Pseudonocardia sp.
CCCGCCGGCCGACTCCGGCGCGAAGTGCACCGCGATGAGTCGGGTGCCATGCCCCGAGCTGTCCGGGAAGAACGGGACGTACTGCGGGTTCTCGGCCGGGTCGGAGCCGACCCGCGCCCCCTCGTCACCGGTTCCCCACAGGTTGACGAACCCCATGCCGGGAACCTCCTGTACCTGCACAGGGCCCACCGAGGTGAAGATCGAGGTGTCCTTCGCGTCGCGGCCGGTGACCACCCGCCGGATCTCCATCGCCATCAGTTGCTACCTTTCTGCCTAGTCAGCTGATCTCGAAGCCCGAGTAGCCGGCGGCCTTGACCTCGGCCCACTTCTCCAGGTACTGCGGCATCCCGCCCGGATAGTTGAGCAGCTGGCGCACCTTGCCCGGCACGTTCGCCCCCATGTACCAGGAGTTCGCCCGGGTGAACAACGTCGCGTCGGCGATCTCGTCGACGTGTTCGCGCCAGGCCTTGTCCGCCTCGTCGGTCGCCTCGAACCGGGTGTACCCGTTGGCGTTCAGGAACTCGATCATCTTGAAGATCTCTTCACCCTGGAGCTCGGCCGCGCTCGGGCCGTTGGCGAACCCGGACGGACTCTGCGGACCGTAGACGAACAGCAGGTTCGGAAAGTCGTGGGTCGCCGAGCCCAGGTAGGAGTTCACCCCGCGCTGCCACTTCTGCCCCAGGGTCTCGCCCGCGGTGCCCTTGATGTCGATCGCGGTCAGCCCGCCGGTGACCGCGTCGAAGCCGGTCGCCAGGATGAGCAGATCCAGCTCGTGCTCCTCGCCGTCGGCGGTCAGCACACCCTTCTTCGTGATCCGTTGGATCGGGTGTTCCTTGACGTCGACCAGCCGGACGTTGTCCTGGTTGAACACGTCGTAGTAGTTCTGCTCCAACGACGGTCGCTTCACCCCGAACGGGTGCGGAGGCTCGGTCGGGGCCAGCTTCTCGGCCAGCTCCGGGTCCTTGATCCGCTTGCGGACGTTGTCCCGCCAGAAGTCGTAGACCAGCCGGTTGGCCTCTTCGTCCGCCAGCACGTCGAAGAAGGTGCCCAGCCACAGCCGGAACCCGCCCTTCTCCCAGAAGTCCGTGTACAGCGCGAGCAGCTCCTCGCGGGTGTGCTCGGTGGACAGCGGACCGGTGAAGTCGTACTCGAAGCCGCCGAACGTCTCGGCCCGCTTGGCGTACTGCGCGTCCATGTCGACCCGCAAGGCCGCCTTGGCCTCGTCGTCGAGCTTCTGCTGGCGCATCGGCAGCGCGAGGTTCGGCGTGCGCTGGAAGACCGTCAGGTGGGAGGCGACCTTCGCGCTCTCCTGGATCACCTGCACGCCGGTGGCGCCGGTACCGATCACGCCGATCCGCTTGCCGGCCAGGTCCAAGCCGTCCTGGGGCCACAGCGCCGTGTGGTGCCACTCGCCGCCGAAGTCCTCCAGGCCGGGGATCTCGGGCAGGATCGGTTTGGCGCCGATGCCGGTGCACAACAGGATGAACCGAGCCCGAGCAGTGCGCCCGCCATCGGTACCCACCACCCACCGGCGACGTTCCTCGTCGAACTCCGCGCCGGTGACCTTGGTGTCGAACCGGATGTCGCGGCGCAGGTCGAGGCGTTCATCGACGTGCTCGAAGTAGTTCCGCACCTCTGTGTAGGCGGGGTAGAGCTCCTCGTAGTCCCAGTCCTTCCACAGCTTATCGCTGGAGAACTGGTAGAGCGGGCCGTGGGTGTCCACCCGGGCCCCGGGGTAGCAGTTCCAGTACCAGATGCCGCCCAGGCCGGACGCCGCCTCGTAGATCTTGACCGAGAGACCGAGTGTGCGGAGCCTGTCGAGCTGGTAGAGCCCGGCGAACCCGGCCCCCACGACCAGTACGTCGAGCTCCTCGACCTCGCCGTCGCCCGGCGTGTTACCCACCGGTTTCGTCTGCGTCGACGTCATACCGTCCTCCCCCTTGTGCCGGGTTCCTTAGCTTGTCAGCTGACAAGCAAGGACCCTAGCATGGGACCTCCGACATGGAAGGGGTTGAAATCTGTCATGCGGCTGCAGGTCTACACCTACCTCGACCCGTTCCTGAACGGTCAGACGAGAGACGCGGTCACCCGTACGGTCCAGGCCACCGAGATCCTGGACAACTGCCTCATGGGCTACCAGAGCTTCGCCGCCGACGGGCTGATCCTCGCCGCCCACTCGCTCACGCTGAACGACAAGCTCAACGCGCTGGTCGCGCACCGCCCCGGGGTGATCCAGCCGACCGTGGCCGCCCGGATGGCCGCGACGGTCAGCGCCACCTCCGGCGGTCGGCTGGACCTGCACATCGTCAACGGCGGCGCCCCTGGCGACCAGTACCGCGAGGGCGACTACCTGCCGCACGACGACCGCTACCGGCGGGCCCACGAGTACGTACAGATCCTGCGCGCGGTGTGGGCATCCACCGAACCAGTGAGCCACCAGGGCGAGTTCTACCGGTTCGAGGACCTGCGCCCCGGGCAGAAGCCGGCCGGCGACATCCGAATCCACATGGGCGGCGCAAGCCCGGCCGCGTTGGAGTTCGGCGGCGCGCACGCCGACGTGTACCTGATGTGGGGTGAGCCACTGGCCGGAGTCCGGGAGCGGGCGGCCGCGATCGAGGCGGCCGCCACCGCGGCCGGGCGGGCCCGCCCGAGGCTCAGCCTGAGCCTGCGGCTCTACCTGGGTGACACCGACGAGCAGGCCTGGGAACTGGCCCGGTCCGAACCGGCCTACCAGGCGTTCCTGAGCAAGGGCGCGGTCGTCTCCGACCGCGCGCACTCCGAGGACGCCGGGCGCAACCGGCAGTTGGAGTTCGCCAGGGCGAACGAGGTGCACGACGACTGCCTCTGGATGGGCATCGTCGCGGCCCTGCGGGGTCTCGGTAATGCGGCGGCGGTCGTCGGCACCGAGGACCGGATCATGGCGACCCTGCAGAACTACGTCGACGCCGGCATCGACACCTTCCTGGTCGCCGGGGTGGGCGGCTATTGGAGCCCGGAGCTGGCCCCGTTCATCGAGCGGATGCGCGACGAACTGGTGCTCGGCCGGCACCCGCAACCGGCCGGGGCGTGACTACGCCGCGCCCCGTCGGTGCCGACGACGTCCAGCTCGGGGCGAGCTCCGGCGCAGCCGATCTGGCCGTGGTGAACAGCCAGCGGGCCCGCTCCGAGCTGTCGTCACGGCGGCTGCTGGAGTCGGCGGTCGAGCTGATCGCCGAGCGCGGCTACGAACGCACCACGCTGGTGGCCATCGGCGAGCGGGCCGGCTACAGCCGCGGCCTGGTCACCGACCGGTTCGGCTCCAAGGAGAAGCTGCTCTGGCACCTGCTGGAGCACCACTTCGTCAAATGGACCGAGGACAGCCTCTACCCGGACCTGGCCGGGCTTCCGGCCGCGGCGGCCCTGAACCGCGCGATCGAACGCACCCGGGACAACATCCGGCTCGCGCCAACCCGGATCCGCGCGGTGTACTCGATCCTGTTCGAGTCGCTGGTCCTGGTGCCCGGGGTCCGCGAGCGGGTGGCGCTGATGCACCGCGAGCACCGGGCCTCGACCGCCGCGATGATCGCCGCCGGAATCGCCAACGGCGACGTGCCCGCGACGGTCGATCCCGAGGCGATGGCCGATGCCTGGGTCGCCACCTTCCGCGGCGTCGCCTACCAGTGGCTACTCGACCCGGAGACCTTCCAGATCGACCGCGCACTGCGCGAGATGTCCACATTGTTCACCCCGATGCTGACCGCCGGACCTGTCGGCGGAACGGAGGCCGACCCCTCATGACCCCATCAGAAGCCCCCACCGGTCCGGAGTGGCGCACCGCGGTCAGCGAGATCCGCGACGACGTCCCCTTCCTGCACGGCTACGACCTCGGCGAGGCCGCCGAACAGGGTGTCGCCTTCCCCGCGATCGTGCTGCTGGCCGCTACCGGCGAGATGCCCAACCGCGACCAGGCCGCCATGATGAACGCGATCCTGGTGCTCACCGCGGCGCACGGGATCAGTCCCAGCGGGGCGATCGCCCGAATCCTGGCGTCCTGCGGCGTCCCGCTGCAGGTCGCCGTCGCCGGCTCCACCCTCAGCACCGGTGACAACCACGGTGGCTCCGGCGAGCAGCTGAGCAAGGCGATGTACGCGGCGGTCGCCGAGCACGGTGACGACCTCGACCGGGCCGCCGTAGCGGTGGTCGAGGGCTGCTTGGCGGACTACGGCTTCGTACCCGGTTACGGCCACCCCATGCACACCTCGGGAGACCCGAGGGCCCCGATGCTGCTCGGGCTCGCCGAGCGGCACCACGTCGCCGGGAAGTTCGTCGCGCTCGCCAGAGCGGTGTCCGCCGAGCTGGAGCGTCGACGGGGCAAACCGATCCCGCTCAACGCCACCGGCGCGATAGCCGCGGTGCTCAGCGACCTCGGCGTGCCCTGGCAGTTCGGGCGGGCACTGATCAGCGTCGCCCGCGCGGCGACCGTGGGTGCGCTGGCACTCGAAGAGGTAGAGCGCGAGCGGCGCTGGCGGATGGTGGCGTCCGGACCCGACGTCGTCTACGACGGCGCGCCACCTCGCCCGCTGCCCCCGGAGTGGAAAGACTGATCCCGGCCGTCCGGGACCGAGCGGTCACCGCCCGAACCGGCCGAACCCGAACCCGAACCGGCACCCGCACTCCGACGAGAGGACGATCCGATGAACCCTGGTTCGCCCCGCTTCACCGCCGCCGACGATCTGTTGCACGACGTCTCCGGAGCCGGCCCGGACGCCCGGGAGAGCCTCGCCTTCACCGCGCCCCTCCCCGGCGAGCAGCTGATGGTGTTCCTGTACCTGTGGCGCGAGCCGGCCGGATGGGGCCGGTTCGCCTTCGTCGGCGGGCCCGATATCGACAAGCCCGAGTTCCTGACCTTCGAGGGTGACACCACCTTCGAGGGCACCGACCTCGACGACTGCGCCGTGGGCGGGCTGCGGCTGCGCCAACCCGAACCGCTGCACTCCGCCGAGCTCGAGCTGAGCCGGGACGACGTGGACCTCTCGATCCGGTTCGAAGGGCTGCACCACCCGTTCAGCTGGCACGACAACCCTTCGGGCTGTCCGGCCTGGGCGGCGACCGACCGCTACGAGCAGTCCTGCCGGACCAGCGGCACCATTCGTCTCGGTGACCGGGTGGTCGAGTTCCAGGGGATCGGGCACCGCGACCACTCCTGGGGCCCGCGCAAGTGGAACACCATCCAGCACTGGAAGTGGATGAACGCCACCACCGAGGACCACACCCGCTCGCTGCACGCCATGATCGCCCTGATCAAGGGCGAGATCATGATCAACGGCTACCTGTCCGTGGACGGCGAGCTGTCCCCGGTGATCGCCGCCGAGGCCACCGCCGACCTGGACGACCGCCTGGTGCACCGCGCGCTGTCCGGCCGGTTCCGCGACCAGCTGGGCCGCACGATGGACCTCGAGTGCGCGTACTCCGCCGGCTGGTCGATGCCGATCCACCATCTGGTGCTCAACGAGATCGGGATGAGCGCCACCCTGGACGGTCGACCCGCCGTTGCGCACGTCGAGATGGGCTGGCCGGCCGCCTACATCGCGATGGCGAGCGGGGAGACGACCGCGACCGGCTGACCGGGGCTGTCGGGGTCAGGCGGAGCGACGCGTCCCGGCCCCGGCTCGCCGGCCCGCGCTGACGCCCGACCGGGTCGACTCATCCACCGCGCGGGTGACCTCCAGAATCGTGCGGGCGACCAGGCGCGGGTTGTCGTACATCGGCACGTGGCCGACCTTGGGCAGCGTGATGAACTCGCCACCGCGGATCTTGTCCTGCATCGGACGACCGAACCGACGGAACGAGATCACCCGGTCGTACTCCGCCCAGGCGATACGTATCGGACAATGCGCGATGTCCAGCGGTTCCATCGGCTGCACGGTGCGCGATGATCCCAGCAGATGCGGAACCAGATCACATCCCAGCACATCGTCGATCATGCCGGCCATGTCCTCCGCCGGGATCCGCTCGGGACGTTCGGCCACCCGGCGCAGCCAGGCCCGCCGGCCCACCGGGGTCATCAGCACCCGACGCAGCCGGTCGTTGCTGACCGCGCCCAGGCCGACCCGGAACTTCCAGAGCAGGGACACGATGTCGCGGCGGCTCTGCCAGCAGCCGGCCGGCGAGATGCCCACGACCGACCGGGCCCGGCCCCGCCGGGCCAGCTCCAACGCGGTCCACCCGCCGAGCGAGTTGCCCGCGACGTGCACCGTGTCGAGGCCGGCCTCGTCGAGTTGACGACACACCGTGTCGGCGAGCGCAGCCGCGCCCTGCTCGCCGTCCGCGAGCAGGGCCGGTCCGCCGCGATGACCCGCCATGGTGGTGGCGAACACCTGGTGATGGGCGCTCAGGTAGGGAAGGACGGGAAACCAGGCACGCCAGGACATGGTGAACCCGTGCAGCAGCACCAGCGGACTGCCGCTGCCGCCCTGGTGGAACGGCGTGAGGTCGGCCGGAAATCCGGACACCGCCCCCAGCCGGGTGACGGTGGCGAGCGCGACCGGGTCGCCGGAGTGGGAGCCGCTCTTCGGATAGCCAGGCATGTCGCCAGCCCCTTCCTCGGTCCGGTCCACCGACCGCCGCTGCGCGATCGGTACCACCAGCAGTGCAAGGTTCTCGAGCAACGTTAGGTTAACTGAACGTTTCCGGCAGCTTCCGGCGAGGTCTCCGACACGTCACCAGCCGTTCGTCTCATCGACGGTCACCGAGAGTCGCGCCCACCCCCGACGGATCGGCACCAATTGCACCCGTTGAGCACTTGCGCCCGCCACCGGCGTGGTACCGACCATCCACGGCATGTTGTGATCGGCCCGAGGCCCGCCTAACCTGCCAACAGTGATCCTGGGCCCGGCGCGTCCGGACCGACCAACAATCCACACACCCGAGGCGGCAGCGATGACCTCAGTGACCGATCGGCCCGACCTGACCCCGCCACCCTCCCGGGAGGCGGACCCGGAAGCGGTCAGCAAGATGATGGCGCGGCTGCGCGCCACGTACGCGAGTGGGCGCACCCGCGACGTCGAGTGGCGTCTGCGCCAGCTCGACGGCATCCTGAAGATGCTGGTCGAGCGCGAGACGGACATCATCGACGCGCTGACCGGCGATCTCGGTCGCGCCCCGCACGACTCCTGGATGACCGACGTCGCCGGTGGCGCCGCCGAATGCCGCTTCACCCGCAAGCACCTGCGCCGCTGGATGCGCCGTCAGAACACCGGAATGCCGCTGAACCTGCGGCCCGGCAAGGCGTTCTACCAGTACGAGCCGCTCGGCGTGGTGCTCCTGATCAGCCCGTGGAACTACCCGTTCTACCTGACCATCAGCCCGCTGATCTCCGCGCTCGCCGCCGGCAACTGCGCGGTGATCAAGCCGTCGGAGCACACCCCCCGATGCGCGGCGTTGATGGTCGAGCTGTTCGCCGAGTATCTCGACCCGGACGCCGTCGCGGTGGTCGAGGGCGAGGCCGCGACCACCACCCTGCTGATCGACCAGGCGATGGACCACATCATCTTCACCGGGGCGCCGGTGATCGGCAAGCTCGTCATGGAGCGCGCGGCCCGTTACCTGACACCGGTCACCCTGGAGCTGGGTGGCAAGAGCCCGGTGATCGTGACGAAGAAGGCCGACCTCAAGGTGGCTGCCCGCAGGATCGCCTGGAGCAAGCTGCTCAACTCGGGCCAGACCTGCATCGCCCCCGACTACGCGCTCGTCGAGGAAGAGGTGCGCGACCAGCTGGTCGAGCAGCTCATCGAGACGGTGCACGCGTTCCGGGCGGAGGAGACCGGGGGCCAGCGGATCGTCAACGCCCGCCAGTTCGACCGGGTGACCAGTCTGTTGGACGGCGCCGGCGGTAGGACGGTGCTCGGTGGCGGCAGCGACCGGGACACCCTGACCGTCGAGCCCACCGTCATCGTCGACCCCGAGCGTGATTCACGGCTGATGGACGAGGAGATCTTCGGACCGATCCTGCCGGTGCTCACGGTCACGTCCCTGACCGAGGCGTTCGAGATCGTGAACAGCAAGCCGAAGCCGCTCGGCGCCTACCTGTTCAGCTCGTCGAAGGCCGAGCACGAGCGGCTGCTGGCCGAGGTCAGCTCCGGCGGCGCGGTGATCAACCATCTGGCGATGCACTGCCTGGTGCCGAACCTGCCCTTCGGCGGGGTGGGCAACAGCGGGATGGGCGCCCACCACGGTGAGTTCGGTTTCCAGACGTTCAGCCACCGCAAGGCGGTGCTCTACAAGCCGACCTGGCTGGACCCGACGCTGATCTACCCGCCCTACACCGAACTCGCCAAGAAGATCATCCGAAAGGCGTTCTGAGGAGTGGTTCCGGGCGGGCGACCGAGGTCGCCCGCCCCGGACACCCGGTCAGCTGTGCGGAATCTTGAACGGGGCCAGCGCACCCCCGTCGACGCTCTGCGTGGTCCCCGGGACATAGCGCGATTCGTCCGAGGCCAACCACAGCACGGCGTTGCTGATGTCCACCGGCTCCACCCACGGAACCTTCATCCCGTTCAGCGCGAGGAAACCGCCCTCGGCGTCGGCCCGGGTGGCGCCCTGCTTGCCGCCGAGGAACAGCTCGTAGAGCGCCGAATTGTGGATCATATCGGTGTTCACGGTGGTCGGGTTCACCGTGTTGCAGCGGATGTTGTGCTGCGCCAGCTCCACCGACAGCGTCCGCATCAGCCCGACCACCCCGTGCTTGGCGGCCGTGTAGTGCCCGAGATAGCCGAACGCCTGCAGCCCGGCGATCGAGCTGGTCAGGATGAGCGAGCCACCGTTGCCGGCCGCGATCATCGCCGGGATCGCGGCCTTGACCGTCTTCCACACACCGGTGAGGTTGACGTCGATCATCTCGTCCCACTGGTGCTCGGTCAGCTCCCAACACGGACCGATGCTCAGGATGCCGGCGTTGGCACACACGATGTCCAGCCGACCGAGTTCGGCGACGCCCTCCTGCACCACCCGCTCCAGGGCGCCGAGGTCACGCACGTCCGCCTGGCGGCTCACGATCCGCCGGTCGAGATCCTCGACCAGCTTGACGGTCTCAGCCAGATCCGCCTCGGTGGCCAGCGGGTACGGCACCGTCTCCGCCTGCTGACACACGTCCACGGCGATGATGTCGGCGCCCTCCTGCGCCAGCCGCAGGGCGTGTTCCCGCCCCTGCCCGCGCGCCGCACCGGTCACGAAGGCGACCTTGCCTTCTACACGACCCATCGATCCACTCCTCTGATAGTCACTCCGCTCGGTCGACCCCGAGCTTGCACCACGCCTGATCGGCCGGAAAGGCTCGTCGCTAACCGAGCTGGGGGTGGCCACCCGATCGTGTCGGGCCGGCCCGCCCCCGGGCTCATCGATCTGTCATCCGCTCATGGTCAGGCCACCACTGGCCGAGAGTGTCTGCCCGGTGATGAAGCCGGCCGCGTCGGAGGCGAAGAAGGCCACTGCGGGTGCGACGTCCTGCGGGGTGCCCATCCGGCGCATCGGCACCGCCTTCGTCATGGCGGCGATGATGCTGCCGGAGCGCTCGCCCTCGGTGATCGAGCGCAGCAGCGGGGTGTCGGTCGGGCCGGGACACACGGTGTTGGCGGTGATCCCGTGCTTGGCGAACTCCCGGGCGATCGTCTTGGTGAAGCCGATCAGGCCGGCCTTGGCCCCCGAGTACACCGACTCCAATGACGACCCGACCCGACCCGCGTCCGAGGCCACGTTGACGATCCGGCCCCACTTCGCGTCGACCATTGCCGGCAGCGTCGCCCGCAGCACCCGGATCGGCCCGTTGTAGTTGATCTCGATGACCTTGTGGGTGAAGGCCTCGTCGGTCTCCAGGAACGGCTTCAGCTCGTCCCAGCCCGCGACATTGACCACGATCGAGGGCGCACCCAGGCGCTCGGTGGTCTCCGCGATGGCGGCGGCGACCGAGTCGGGGTCGGTCACGTCCAGGGGAACGCCGATTCCGTCGATGTCCGCCGCGACCTTCTCCGATGCCTCCCGCGACAGGTCTGCCACCGCGACGGTCCGGCCGTCGGCCGCCAGCGCCCTGCACACCTCGATGCCGATCCCGCCCGCGCCACCGGTCACGAACGCCACCCGACCGCCACTGCCACCAGCCATGTCATTCCTCCACTCGTCGGTTCCCAGGGCCCCGGTGCGGCGTCGACGAGCGACGCGCGCAACAGTGGACGCTGGCGGACCCAGTCCATAGGATTCTCGTAATCATGATACCCGACGGAGGTCACGTGACTGTGCGCGCGAACACCGTTCCCGGCGAGACGTACCGGCGTTCCCTGAGCGCCGCCGAGGACGGCAGGTCCACTGATCACCCCAGACCTGGACGGTCCCGATGAGCGCCGCCACGACGGCCGCGACCGGGACAGCCACCCTGCGGCTGCCCGACGTGACCCTCCCTCCCGAGGCCGAGAAGCTACGCACCGAGGTGCGCGAGTTCATCGCCGAGGAACGGGCGAAGGGCGTCATCCAGCCGCAGAGCGACCCGTGGCTGGCCGGCCTGGACCCGGACTTCTCGGCGCGACTGGGGCAGCGCGGCTGGCTGGGCATGACCTGGCCGCGTCGCTACGGCGGCCACGAGCTGCCCTCGCTGCACCGGTTCGTGGTGATCGAGGAACTGCTGGCGGCGGCCGCGCCGGTCGGCCTGCACTGGGTGACCGACCGGCAGAGCGGGCCGGCGCTGCTGCGCTACGGCACCGAGGAGCAACGTCAACGCATGCTGCCCGGTATGGCGGCGGGCACGACCTTCTTCTGCATCGGTATGAGCGAGCCGGACAGCGGCTCGGACCTGGCCTCGGTCCGCACCACCGGCACCCGGGACGAGGCGGCCGGTGGCTGGCGGCTCAACGGCACCAAGGTCTGGACCAGTCAGGCGCACCGCAGCCACTACATGATCGTGCTGTGCCGTACCGCGCCGTTGGCCGACGGCGGTCGCCACGACGGGCTGAGCCAGTTCATCGTGGAGATCCCCTCGCCGGGGCTGACCATCTCACCGATCCGGCTGCTCGACGGTGAGCACCACTTCAACCAGGTGGTGTTCGACGACGTGCTCGTCCCGGACTCCATGGTGATCGGCCAGATCGGCCAGGGCTGGGCCCAGGTGACCTCCGAGCTGGCCTACGAGCGCAGCGGTCCGGAGCGTTTCCTGTCCACGCTGCCGCTGTTGCTGGAGCTGATCCGGGTGGCCGACCCGACCGACCGGCGCCAGGCGTGCGCGATCGGTCAGCTGGTGGCCCAGCTCTGGACGCTGCGCCGGCTGTCGTTGCGCATCGCCGGCGCTCTCGACCGGGGCGAGGCACCGGACGTGCCGGCCGCGGTGGTCAAGGACCTCGGCACCACGCTGGAGAACGAGATCATCGACGTGACCCGCTCGGTTGCGCCGGTCGAACCGAGCCTGAACTCCGACGACCCGCTGGCCCGCGAGCTGGGCCGGGCGGTGCTGCACTCCCCCGGCTTCACCCTGCGCGGCGGGACCAACGAGATCCTGCGGGGCATCATCGCGCGGGGATTGGGGATGCGGTGAACGACCACACCGGCGATGACGAGCGCGAACTGCTGCGCCGGACCGTCGCGGCCATCCTCACCGACCACTGTCCACCCGAGCTGGTCGGCGCTTCCGAGGGAGGCTGGAGCGAGCCGTTGTGGAAGCGGCTCGCCGAGGCCGGGCTGACCGCTCTCGGGGTCCCGGAGAGCGCCGGCGGATCCGGAGGCGCGCTGACCGACGCGGCGGCGGTGGTCCGGGCCGCCGCGTCCTACGCCGCTCCGCTGCCGCTGGCCGAGACGCTGTTCCCGGCAGCCGCGATCTGCGTGCGGGCCGGGTTCGACCTGCCCGACGGACCGCTCACCGCGGCCGCCGGACCGGACCTGACGTACTCGCGGCGCGACGGTGGCGTCCGGTTCGAGGGCACGGTGGCACGGGTGCCCTACGCCCGGGTGGTCGACCAGATCCTGGTGGTCGCGACCGACGGGCAGGGCGGCGAGGTGGCCGCGCTGGTCGACCGGGCCGCGTTCACCCTGGCCGGGAGCGACAACCTGGCCGGTGAACCGCGCGACCGGCTCACCGCCGACGGGGTGACACCCGTCGAGGTCGCCGAGGTGGCGCCCGGCTCCGTCGAGCTGGTGCGGGAGCAGGGCGCGCTGGCCCGGTCGGTGCAGATCGCCGGGGCGCTGGGCGAGGTACTCGACCTCTGCGTCCGGTACACCGGCGAGCGGGTCCAGTTCGGCCGTCCGATCGGCAAGTTCCAGGCGGTGGCGCACCTGGTGGCCCGGCTGGCCGCGATGGTCACCTCGGTGGAGGCCGCCGCGCACGCCGCGGTACTGGCCCAGGCGGCGGGCGGGCACGACGACCCGGCCGCCCGCGAGGCCGCGAGACTCGCGGTCGCCGCAGCGAAGACCCAGGCCAGCGCGACGGCCGGGTTGGGCGCCCGGATCGCGCACCAGGTGCACGGCACCATCGGCTTCACCCAGGAGTACCGGCTGCATCACCTGACGCGGCGGCTGTGGTCGTGGCGCGAGGAGTACGGCTGCGACGAGCACTGGTCGGCGGTCCTGGGTGCGCACGTGATCAACCAGGGCGCGGACGAGCTCTGGCCGACGATGACCCGGGTGTGAGTGGCCAGTGGATCTGACCTATACCGCGACCGAGCACGAGTTCCGGGCCGAGGTCCGGGACTGGCTGGCCGCCAACACCCCGACCGAGGTGCTGCCACCGATCTACACCGCGGCGGGGGTGGCGGCGCACCGGGTCTGGGAACGCACCATGTTCGACGCCGGGTACTCGGCGCTGCACTGGCCCCGCGAGCACGGTGGCGGCGGGGCCGGGCTGATCGAACAGGCGATCTTCGGCGAGGAGTACCTGCGCGCCGGAGCGCCGATGCGGCTCAACCGGCTGGCCCTCGGGCTGGCCGGGCCGACGGTGATCCAGTTCGGCACCGACGAACAGCGCCGGCAGTGGCTGCCGGCGATGCTGTCCTGCGACGACCTGTGGTGTCAGGGGTTCTCCGAGCCCGAGGCGGGCAGCGACCTGGCCGGGCTGCGCACCCGCGCCGAGCGTGACGGCGACGACTTCGTGCTCAACGGCCAGAAGACCTGGACGTCCATGTCGGCGTTCGCGAACTGGATGTTCGCCATGGTGCGCAGCGATCCCGACAGCTCGCGGCACCGCAGCATCACGTTCATCATGGTGCCGATGGACACCCCGGGCATCGAGCTGCGGCCGATCCGACAGCTGCACGGCGAGCCGGGGTTCGCCGAGGTGTTCTTCACCGACGTGCGGGTGTCCGCGACCAACGTCATCGGCGAGGTCGGCGAGGGCTGGTCGGTCGCGATGGCCACGCTCGGCTTCGAGCGGGGCACCGGGCTGGGCGACCACGTCCGGTTCGCCCGCGACGTGGCCGATCTGGTCGAGCTGGCCCGCCGCGCCGGGGTCGCCGACGACCCGGTGGTGCGGGACGAGATCGCCGCCCGCTGGGTGGAGGTGCAGCAGTTCCGCCGGCACATGCAGCGCACCGCCACCCGGTTGGCCGCCGGCGGCACGATCGGCCCGGAGGCCAGCATGACCAAGCTGTTCTGGTCGGAGATGGAGGCCCGGATCTTCGAGACCGCCCTGAAGATCCTCGGACCGCTCGCGGAGCTGGCCGACGACGCTCCGGACTCGCTGGCCGATCGGGGTTTCCACCGCCGTTACTGGCACTCCCGGGCGTCGCGGATCTTCGCCGGAACCAGCGAGGTCCAGCGCAACATCATCTCCGAGCGGGTGCTCGGCCTACCTCGGGAGCCGCGATGGACGTCGAGCTGAGCGACCAACAGCGCGAGCTGGCGGCGGGGGCGCGGGAGTTCCTCTCCGAGCAGTGCCCGCCGAGCCGGGTCCGCACCGCGTGGGACGAGGGGCACGACCCCCGGCTGTGGTCCCAACTCGCGGAGGTCGGGTTCCTCGGGGTCGTGGTGCCCGAGGAGCACGGCGGGCTCGGGCTGGGCGACCTCGACCTCGCGGTGCTGCTGGAGGAGGCGGGCCGGGTGGCACTGCCGGTGCCCCTGCTGGAGACCGCGGTGGCGGCCCTCACCCTGCTCGACGCGGGCTCGCCCGAGCAGTGCAAACGCTGGCTGCCGGGGATCGCGGCCGGCGAAGTGGTAGCCACCATCGGGCTGCCGGGACAGTCTCTGGTGGTCGCCGCGCCCGACGCCGACCTGCTGGTCCTCGCGCGTGACGGCGGGCTGCACGCGGTCGAGGCCGATCGCTGCGAGCTCACCCCCCAGCCGGCGTTCGACGCCAGCCGGCGGCTGGCCACGGTCTCGGTGGACACCGGCCCGGACACGTCGCTGACCGACGATCCGGCGAAGCTGGCCCGCTTCGCCGACCGGGCGGCGGTGGCCGCCGCCGCGACCCTGGTGGGCATCGCCGCCCATCTGGTGCGGGAGAGCGTCGCCTACGTCGCCCAGCGCCGGCAGTTCGGCCGGCCGATCGGCTCGTTCCAGGCGATCAAGTACCGGCTCGCGGACGCCCACCTGGCTGTGGAGTTCGCCCGGCCGCTGACCTGGGTCGCCGCGCACCAGGTGGGCGTCTCGGACGCCGGCGACCCGGAAGCCTCGGCCGCCGCGTCGGCTGCCAAGGTGGCCGCCTCGACCGCCCAGGCGACGGCGAACGAGCACGCGTTGCAGTGCCACGGCGGCATCGGGTTCACCTGGGAGCACGATCTTCAGATGTGGCTCAAGCGTGGCAAGGCCCTTGAGCTGGCGTACGGCACCCCGGCGGCGCACCGGGCCCGGATCGCCGATGACCTGTTCACCGGCACGGGAAGCACCCGATGACGGCACCGACCGAACCACCGCACGCGGCCGGGCCGGGCGGCCCGCTGACCGGGCTCAGGGTGCTCGACCTGTGCCCACTGGCGCCGGGCCAGTTCACCACCATGCTGCTCGGGGACCTGGGGGCCGACGTGGTCACCGTCGAGGCGCCGCCCTCGACCCGCGAGGGATCCCGGATCGCGATGCCGATGCACGGCGGAGCGCAGGCTCGCCGCGACGGCACCAACCCGCTCTACCGGTCCAGGCGCTCGATCGTACTGAACCTCAAGACTCCCGGCGGGCTGGACGTCGCGCGGCGACTGGCCGTCGAGAGCGACGTGTTCGTCGAAGGCTTCCGCCCGGGAGTCTGCGAACGTCTCGGGCTCGGCTACGACGTCCTCGCCGCCGCCAATCCCGGCCTGGTGTACTGCTCGCTCACCGGTTACGGCCAGACCGGCGAGCTGGCCCAGCACGCCGGGCATGATCTGAATTACGTCGCCGAGTCGGGGCTGCTCTCGGCCACCACCCGGCCAGGTCAGCGTCCCGGCATCCCGATCAACATCGCGGCCGACTACGCCGGCGGTGGGTTGATGGCCGCCTTCGGCATCCTCGCCGCGCTGCAGGGCCGGGGTAGCACCGGCCGGGGCAGCCACGTCGACGTCTCCATGTACGAGGGGCTGCTCGGGTTGATGCAGGTGGTGCCCACCTGGCTGGCGGCGGGCGCACCGGATCCGTCCTGGGGCGGTGGGCTGTTGTCCGGCGCCTGCCCGTTCTACGACTGCTACCAGACAGCTGACGAGCGATGGATCTCGGTCGGCGCCATGGAGCCGAAGTTCTACCTCAACCTGTGCGTTGCGCTGGGCCACCCCCAGCTGGTGGACGCCCACCAGGACACCAGCCGCTGGGACGAGGTCCGGGCGGCCTTCACCGAGACGTTCGCGACCGCCTCGTTGGACGACTGGCTCAAGCGGCTGGCCGCGGTGGACACCGCGGTGGCACCGGTGGTCTCGGTCGCCGAGGCCTTCGAGACCGCCCACCAGCGCGGGCTGATGCCGGCGCCGGGGCGGTTCGGGGCGATTCCCCGGCTCAGTGGCTGGCAGGCTGAGCCGGGGCCGGTGGTGACCCACGCCGGCACCCACACCCGCGAGGTGCTCGGCCAGCTCGGGCTGGGTACCGACGCCATCAATGACCTGATCTCCACCGGAGCCGCACAGGAGGCACTCCAATGATCAACCTTCGCACCGCCACGTCCGAGCAGATGACCAAGATCGTCCCATTCCTCAAGGTCTTCTCCCGCCTCAACCAGCGGGTCTACCGCTGGAGCGGTGGCCGCCTGCTCGGCAAGCTCGACGGCCACGAGATCTGCGTGGTCACCATGACCGGCGCGAAGAGCGGGCAGACCCGCGTCGTGCCGTTGATGTACGTGCCCTACCGCGACGGGGTGATCCTGGTCGGCTCCCAGGGTGGCACACCCAAGAGCCCGCCCTGGGTGCACAACCTCACCGCGAACCCGGACATCGAGGTCCAGCACAGGAGCCGGACGATGCGGTTGCGGGCCCGCCGCGCCAGCGCGCAGGAGAAGCAGCAGGTCTGGCCGGTCTGCTGCCAGCACTACCCCGACTACGAGGTGTACCAGCAGCGCACCGACCGGGACATCCCGGTCTTCATCTGCGAGCCCCGCTGAACCGGCCGGCAGCGCGGCCGACTGAGGAGAAACACGTGGAGATCGAGCTTGCGGTGCAGGACGGCGTCGCCGTCATCACCCTGAACGCACCGGAGCGGCGCAACGCGCTCACCCCCGCCATGGCACGCGAGATGGTGGACACCCTGGAACGGGTGGACGCCGACGACAGCATCGGCGCGCTGGTCATCCGCGGCGCCGAGGGCAGGTTCTGCGCCGGCGCGCACACGGCCACCCTCAGCGGCGCGACGTCGGACCCGGCCGGCGAGGAGGCCTACTCCGGGCTGAGCGTCATCTATGAGTCGTTCACCCGGGTCGGGCTGGTCAAGGCGGTCACGATCTCCGCGGTGCGGGGTTCGGCGGTCGGCGCCGGGATGAACCTGCTGATGGCCACCGACCTGCGGGTGATCTCGAAGCAGGCCAGGTTGCTGTCGGGATTCCTGCGGATCGGGTTGCACCCCGGCGGCGGGCATTTCGTGTTGTTGTCCCGGCTGGTCGGCCGGGAGGCCGCCGCCGCGATGGCACTGGCCGGCGAGGAGATCAACGGCGAACGTGCCGCCCAGCTGGGGCTGGCCTGGGACTCCGTGGACGACGCCCAGGTCGAGGACCGCGCGATGGAGATGGCCCACAAGATCGCCAAGGACCCGGCGCTGGCCAGGGCCGCGGTCCGGTCGCTGCGCATGGAGGTCGGCCCGCCCGGGGTGGACTGGGCGACCGCCGTGCAGACCGAGCGAGCTCCACAGATGTGGTCGATGCGACGGCGCGAAGGCACCTCCTAGTGCACGAACGGGCGGGGGTCGGCCCGGTCGGCGGGAAGGTCAACCAGACCTGGGCGAAGGTCGGCCAGGGCAAGCTGGAGCTGGTGCGCGGCCCGATCCCGACCCCCGGCCCGGACGAGGCGGTTGTGCGCACCACACTGACCACGGTGTGCGGATCCGACCTGCACTTCCTGCACGACTACCCGATGCCCCGCAGCGCCGATCACCTGTTGATGGGCCACGAGGGGCTCGGCGTGGTGGAAGCTCTCGGTGATCACGTCAGGGGGTTCGCCGAGGGGGACCGGGTGGTCGCGTCCTGTGTGTTCGGCTGCGGCCACTGTACGAACTGCCTGGCCGGCCATCTGCACACCTGCCTGACCCTCGGACGCATTCCCGGCGTCAGCAACGCCCTGATGGGCTGTCAGGGCGGCTACTTCGTGGTGCCGTACGCATCGGTGAACCTGGCCCGGGTCCCGGACACGGTGTCCGACGAGCAGGCGCTGCTGGTGCCCGACATCCTCTCGACCGGTTTCGCGGCGGCGGAGCGTGGTGGGGTGGGCACCGGCGACAGCGTCGCGGTGTTCGCCCAGGGCCCGGTCGGGCTGGGTGCCACCGGCGCGGCCCGGGCCCTCGGCGCCGGGCTGGTCATCGCGGTGGAGGGTATTCCGGAACGGGCGGAGATGGCGCGGGCGCTCGGCGCGAACGTGGTGATCGGGCCGGAGAACGCCGCCGAGCGGGTCCGGGAGCTCACCGGAGGACGGGGCGTGGACGTCGCGATCGAGGCTCTGGGCCGGCAGGAGACCTTTGCGGCGGCGCTGGAGGCCACCCGGTTGGACGGCACCGTGTCCAGCGTCGGCATCTACGCCACCCACCGCAGCCTGGACGTCCCGGTAGGGCTGGGGTTCTACCAGCGCCGGATCGTCACCACGCTGTGCCCGGGCGGCGGCGACCGGTTGCGTCGGTTGTTCGCCGTCGCCGAGCATGGCAGCGCCGACTGGCCCCGGCTGCTCACCCACCGGCTGCCGCTGTCCCGGGCCGACGAGGCGTACGAACTGTTCGCGGCCCGCCGCGACGGTGTCATCAAGATCGCACTGGTACCCGACGACGACTGGAACGATTCATGATCGACAAGAAGCACATCGGGATGGACCTGGGCACCATGACCCTGGACGTGGAGCGCGGCCGGCTGCGGTTCTTCGCGAAGTCCATCGGTCAGACCGACCCGGTGTACACCGACCTCGACGCCGCCCGGGCCGCTGGGCACCCGGATCTCCCGGTGCCGCCGACGTTCTTCTTCAGCCTGGAGCTGGAGACCCGCGACGGGTTCGGCTACCTCGAGACGATGGGCGTCGACCTGCGGCGCCTGCTGCACGGCGAGCAGCGCTTCACCTACCACCGGGTGGCGCACGCGGGTGAGCGGCTGACCCTGCACACCACGATCGCCGACATCACGGCCAAGAAGGGCGGCGCCATGGAGCTGATCACCAGGGCGACCACGGTCACCGACGAGAACGGTGAGCTGGTCGCCGAGAGCCGCGGCCTGATGGTCGTGCGCAACCCGGAGGTGGCGGCGTGAGCGCGTCGTTGCGTGACGTCGCGGTGGGTACCGAGCTGCCGCCGCTGGCCCTGGAGCAGATCAGCCGCACCACGCTGGCGCTGTTCGCCGGCGGGTCGGGTGACCACAACCCGATCCACATCGACATCGACAACGCCCGGTCGGCCGGCTACGACGACGTGTTCGCCCAGGGCATGCTGTCGATGGCCTACCTCGGCCGGCTGGTCACCAACTGGGTGCCCCAGGAGCGGATCCGTGGGTACGGGGTGCGGTTCACCGCGATCACGCCGCTCTACGCCCAGCCGACCTGCACCGGCACGGTCGTCTCACTGGACACCGTCGACGGCGAGCAGCGGGCCACTGTCGAGCTGCTGGTCACGTTGGCCGACGGAACCGTCACACTGCGTGGTGACGCGGTGGTGGCGCTGGACTGACCGGTGGCGTCCGGCGGCCGGGCTGGCCGCCGGACGCCTTGCTGCCCGGCTCAGCCGCCGGAGCCGACCTTCTTCTCCCGGGCGACCGCGACCGCCGGCCGGCCTTCCTTGGCGCCCGACAGATCCGCCATCTCAGCCCAACGGGCCTCGATCTCCGCGTCGTTCGGGAACGAGCTGAAGTCGACGCCCTTGGACTCCAGCATCCGTACCCGGCTGAAGTGCGGGCCGTTCACCCGGATGATCTCGCCGGTCAGCTCGCACTCCTCGGTGCACAGCCAACCGACCGCGCTGGCCACCCAGCGCGGGTCGAGGTCGTTGCCGGAGTCGAGCAGCCCGTCGGTCATCCGGGTCATCGCCACCGGGGCGATCGCGTTGCACAGGATGCCGTAGCGGGCACCTTCCAGCGCGAGCGTGTTCATCATCCCGACGACGCCCATCTTGGCGGCCGCGTAGTTGGCCTGGCCGAAGTTGCCGTACAGGCCGGCGCCGGATGTGGTCACCACGACCCTGCCGTACTTCTGCTCCCGCAGGTGCGGCCAGACCGCGTGGGTCACCAACGCGGTCCCGTCCAGGTGCACCTTGGACACCGACATCCACTGGTCGATCGTCATCTTGTGGAAGGTGCTGTCCCGGAGGATGCCGGCGTTGTTGACCACCACCTCGATCCGCCCGAAAGCATCGATGGCGGTCCGCACCACCCCGAGCGCACCCTCCTCGGTGGAGATGTCGTGGTGGTCGGCGACCGCGGTGCCGCCGGCCTCGGTGATCTCCCGCACCACGTCCTGCGCGGGGGTGGCATCCTCACCGCCCCCCTCCTTCCCGACCCCCGGGTCGTTCACCACCACCAGCGCGCCGCCCTGGGCGAGCCGAAGCGCATGAGCCCGACCGAGGCCGCGCCCCGCCCCGGTGACGATCGCCGACCGTCCGTCCACTCCCGACATCCTGTGGTCCTTCCCGGCGGAGAACCGCCACCTCGTTGTGTCCCCGTCGCAGTCATCCCCGACCTACGGGTCAACAGCATCCTGGCAGTGACCCGGTCGTTCGGCGCGGGCCGGGCCCGGAGCCGGCCATCTCAGCCAACTCGGTGTCCCTCGATCCCGGGCCCGGGAACCAGGTGATCGGAGCCCCGGGCAGGCGCTCGACCCTGCCCTGGTGGGACAGCAGCTCAAGATGCGCGAGCGTCTCGCCGTTGGCCGCCCGCCGCATGAATCCGTTGATCTGCGCCCACGGCCGAGACCACGTCATCCGCTCTGTCAACTGCCAGCAGGTGACCCCAGGCTCGGCGATGACCCGGGCCTGGATCTCGTCCAACCGGTGCTGGTGGTGCGTGACGAGGGCGTCGAGGCGACCGTGCAGGTCGACGAAGCGGTACTCGTGGGCCGGCAGCACCAGCTCGGGGTCGAACCTGCCCAGGCGCTGCAGCGAGTCCAGGAACTCGGCCAACGGGTTGGGCCGCTGCTGCGGGTGCACCCCGACGTTCGGGCTGATCCGGGGCAGCACGCAGTCGCCGGTGAGCAGCAGCCGGCGCTCCGGCTCGACGAAGCACAGGTGGCCGGGAGAGTGACCGGGTGTCCAGATCGCCCGCAGGTCCCAACCGGGCAGCTCCAGCCGGTCACCGTCGGAGATCATCCGGTCCGGACGCACGGTCTGCACCCAGAAGCGCAGCGGCACCGAGGAGTCCGCCAGGTCGGCGACCTCGTGGTCGGGAACCCCGCAGCTGCGCAGCAACGCACGGGTCTTCTCCAGCAGCGGATGGACGTCCTCGTACCGCTCGCCGATGAGCTCCGCGTCGGCCGGGTGCAGGCCCAGCCACGCCCCGGACGCCTCGCGGACCCGACCGGCCAGACCGTAGTGGTCCGGGTGGATGTGCGTGACCAGCACCGCCCGCACGTCCTGGACGGACGCGCCGATCGTGACGAGCCCGTCGGTGAGCGCCCGCCAGGCGTCCTCGGTGTCCCAACCGGCGTCCACGATGGCCAGACCGTCGTCGAGCTCGAACGCATAGACCAGGACGTAACGCAGGGGGCTGTTCGGGATCGGGACCGGGATCGACCACAGTCCCGGGGCCACCCGCTCGACCGGTGGCAGCACGTTGTCCGCCCAGGCCTGGCGTTGGACGGCGCCGGGGTCTTCCCGGTGGTGGGAACGGGGAGCATTCTCGGGCATCGGATAATCATTACACCCGGACCTGCCGGGTGGGCCTGTGACGTCGCACCCATCACGATGTCGCACCCCACGACCGTCCGTGTCCGACGCCAGGGGGACCGCGTGACCGAACCAACCGACGGATCGGGCGCGGGTGCCCCGCTCCTCCGTGAGGTAAACTCCCATTCACTGTGACGAACGCCATTCCCGTGCCGGCCCAGTGTCGCGCGGCACCGCGCCGGTCCGTGGCAACCTCAGTTCACGTCAAAGCGTCATCTGGAGGACACCGCACATGACCGAGTCCCTGAGCTGGGCCCTCGACCGGGCCGTACGCACCGCACCCGACCACACGGCGGTGATCGACGGCGACACCGTGTTCGACTACGCCGAGCTGGCCCGTCGGGTCGCCGGGCTCGGCGGTGGCCTGCAGTCGATCGGGGTGACCAAGGGCGACGTGGTCGGCGTGATGGCACTGAACAGCTACCGCCACCTCGAGTACTGGCTGGGGGTGCCGGCCATCGGGGCGATCCTCAACGACCTCAACTACCGCCTCGGCGAGGACGAGCTCGCGTTCATCATCGACGACTGCTCCACCACCGTGCTGGCCGTCGACGACACCTACCTGGAACTGGCCGAGCGGCTGCGCGGACGCTGCGCGTCGCTGCGCACGCTGATCCACCTCGGCCCGGGCCCGACCCCGGAGCACCTGACGGGCCACGAGGAACTGGTGGCGCACGTACCCGCGACGCCGGTGGACATCGCGCCGGAGGACATCGGCGGCATCTTCTACACGGGCGGCACGACCGGGACGCCCAAGGGCGTGCTGCTCAGCCACCGGAACCTGATCGCGAACGCCAAGCACGTCCTGCTCTCGGTGCGCCACACCCCCGAGGACCGCTACCTGCACGCCGGGCCGATGTTCCACCTCGCGGACGGCTCGCAGACCTACGCGATGACCTGGATGGCCGGCACCCACGTGTTCATCCCGGCCTTCGACCCCGAAGCTGTCGTGCAAGCCATCGAGGAGCACCGCGTCACCTACGCCATCCTGGTGCCTTCGATGATCAACATGGTGGTCAACCACCCGGGCACGCCCCAGCGGGATCTGTCCAGCCTGCGGCTGCTGCTCTACGGCGCCTCCCCGATGCCCGACGAGGTGCAGCGGGCCGCGATGGCCATGCTGCCCTGCGGGTTCAGCCAGCTCTACGGGATGACCGAGGCATCGCCGCTGCTCACCCAGTCGACCGAGGAGGACCACCGCCGGGGCGTGGCCGGCGAGCAGCCCTACGCCCGGCGGCTGCGCTCAGCCGGCGCCCCGATCATCGGCGTGCAGGTGGAGGTCCACCGTGAGGA
This sequence comes from Pseudonocardia sp., assembly GCA_029263115.1. Lineage (GTDB taxonomy): Bacteria > Actinomycetota > Actinomycetes > Mycobacteriales > Pseudonocardiaceae > Pseudonocardia. The sequence continues at coordinate 22,738 of JAJCYC010000021.1, forward strand.
CGGCAGCCTGGCCGACGTAGAGGAGGTGGGCGAGGTCTGGGCCCGCGGCCCGAACATCATGGTCGGCTACCTCAACCGGCCGGAGGAGACCAAGGCGGTGCTCGACGAAAACGGCTGGTACCACTCCGGCGACGCCGGCCGCATGGACGAGCACGGCTACCTCTACATCGTCGACCGGGTCAAGGACATGATCATCTCCGGCGGGGAGAACGTGTACTCCGCGGAGGTGGAGAACGTGCTCTACACCCATCCCGACGTGCTGGAGGCCGCCGTAATCGGGGTGCCCGACGAGAAATGGGGTGAGCGGGTGCACGCGGTCGTGGTCCCCAGGGACGGCACCAGCCCCACCGCGGAGGACCTGATGACCTTCTGTCGGGGCAAGCTCGGTGGGTTCAAGATCCCCCGCGGGGTCGACTTCCAGAGCGAGCCGCTGCCGAAGTCGGGGGCCGGGAAGATTCTGAAGCGGGACCTTCGCGCCCCCTACTGGGCGGGCAAGGACCGAATGGTCAACTGACCGAACCGGACCTGCGGGCCATCGAGTCACGGAACCGGCTGTAGTGCCTGGCCGGGTCCATCTCGACGAACCGGGCCCGGGCGCTGCACAGCGCCCGGGCCTCCCCCGGCAGCGACAGCTCGGCGTTGATGATCCAGTGACCGCGGGCGTCACGGGACTCTCCCCACGCCCGCACGGCCAACTCGTGCTCGACCGGCACGGGACGTCGGAACTTCACCGTCATCTCGGCGGTCACGCTGATCGCGCCGGTGGCGATGACCACCGCACCGCACGCCTCGTCCAGGGCACCCATGCTCGACCCGCCGTGCACCACCCCACCGGCGCCCTCATGCTCGGCGGTGAAGTAGGCGGTTCCCGCTATGGAGCCGTCGCCGACGGGTTGCAGCCGCATCCCGAACCGGCAGCGGCCGGTCGCCTGACAACCGGCGCACATATTGCCGTGCTCGAGACTCAGGGTCGGGGTTCGATGCTCGGCACTCGGTCCAGAACGGCTATTACGCGTCACCGGAGCACGTTAACCGACGTTCGCGCGCCGCAACTGAGGTGTGCGGCGAACACCACAGCGCTCAGCCGGCGTCCACCGGGGTCACACCCCACTCGGCCAGCACGGCGGCGGTGTCCGCGCCGGCGGCCGGCGGGCCGCTCGGCAGACCCGCCGGAGTCCGGGAGAAGCGGGGGGCCGGCGCAGCCTGGGTCACCCCGTCCACCTCGATCAGGGTGTCGCGGGCCTTGATGTGCGGGTGGTCCGCCACCTCGGAAAGCTCCAGCACCGGGGTCACGCAGGCGTCGACGTCGGCGAACACCGCCGCCCACTCGTCACGAGTCCGGGAGGCGAACGCGTCGGTGAACACCTTGCGCAGCTCGGCCCAGCCGTTGCGGTCGAGCTGCGGGGGCAGGTCCGCTGCGCTGAGCTCGAGGCCCTTGAGCAGCTCCACGTAGAACTGCGGCTCCATCGCCCCGACCGCGATGAACCCGCCGTCGGAGCACCGGTAGGTGTCGTAGAACGGAGCCCCGCCGTCGACCATGTTGTCGACCCGCCGGTCGTTCCACATTCCGCCCGCGCGCAGCGACCAGATCATCTGGATCAGCACGCTGGCACCGTCGACCATGGCCGCGTCGACCACCTGACCTTCACCCGAGGCCGACCGCTCCACCAGGGCGGCCAGCACGCCGATCACCAGCAGCATGGAACCGCCGCCGAAGTCACCCACCAGGTTCAACGGGGGCATCGGCTTGTCGACCGGGCCCAGCGTCGCGAGCGCCCCGGTCAGGGAGATGTAGTTGATGTCGTGCCCGGCCCGGGCCGCCATCGGCCCGTCCTGTCCCCAGCCGGTCATCCGGGCGTACACCAGGCGGGGGTTGCGTGCCTTGCAGTCGTCGGGGCCGACGCCGAGCCGCTCGGTCACCCCGGGACGCAGACCCTCGAGCAGGACGTCGGCCCGCTCGACCAGCCGCAGCACGGTCTCGCGACCCTCGGCCGTCTTGAGGTCGGCGGCCACCGAACGCCGGCCGCGCTGCATGTAGTCCTTGCCGTCGCCGAGGCGGAAACTGCCCGAGGGGCGCTCCACCCGAACCACGTCGGCACCGAGGTCGGCCAGGATCATGGCCGCATGCGGCCCCGGACCGATCCCGGCCAGTTCCACGACCTTGATCCCGCTCAACGGACCCGCCATCTGCCCATCCTTCCGCTCGCCACACCTGTGCACCACCGGTCACACACCGAACCGCGGGTCATGCCGCCAACCAGGCCGGCCCGCGACGCCGGGGACCCCGGCGCGTCGGACGCCGGGGACCCCGCCGGTTCAGCTGCTCTTCTGCGTCGAGGGGAAGACGGGTGCCCGCTTCTCCTTGATCGCCTTCGCACCCTCGAGCACATCGTCGTCGAAGAAGTTCAACATCTCGAAGCCCAGCGAGGCCTCGAAGATCGGCCCGGCGTTGCGCACCCAGTGGTTGAGTGAGCGCTTGGTCCAGCGCAGCGCGTGCTGCGGGCCGGCGGCGAGCTTGGCCGCGATCTCCAGGGCTGCCGGGAGCACCTCGTCACGCGGCTTGCACATGCTGACCAGGCCGATCCGCTCGGCCTCGACGCCGTTGATGAACTCGGCCGTCATCAGGTAGTACTTGGCCTTGGCCATGCCGCACAGGATCGGCCAGATGATCGCCGCGTGGTCCCCGGCACCGACGCCGAGGCGCAGGTGGCCGTCGGTGAGCCGGGCGTCCTCGGCGATGACCGAGATGTCGGCCATCAGCGCCGCGGCCAGGCCCGCGCCCACCGCCACCCCGTTGATGGCCGAGACCACCGGCTTCTCGCAGTTGACGATGTTGTACACCAGGTCGGCGGCTTCCTTGGCGATGGCCGCGATCTGCTTGAAATCCCCCACCTGGCCGATCACCATGTCCAGGTCGCCGCCGGCGGAGAACGCCTTGCCCGCTCCGGTGATCACCGCGATCCGGCAGTCGTCGTCCTTGTCGACGTCGAGCCAGACCGTGCTCAGCTCCCAGTGCAGCCGGTTGTTGGTCGCGTTGAGCACCTCAGGACGGTTGATGGTGATCAGCAGCACACCGTCGGACGGGTACTCGAACGTCAGGTACTGGTACTTCGTGTAGTCCACGGAAAAGCCTCCCCGCTAGTTGGATACGTACGTCCCGCCCGCCGAGCCGGGTCAGAGCCCGATCTGCTTGGCGATGACTTCCTTCATGATCTCAGTGGTGCCGCCACCGATGCCGAGGATCCGGCTGTCCCGGTAGTGCCGCTCGACCTCGGTCTCACGCAGGTAGCCCATCCCGCCGTGCAGCTGCACCGCAGTGTCCACCGCGAGGTCACAGGCCGCCACAGCCTCGTTCTTGGCCATGGAGACCATCCGCACGTCGGTGTCCCCGGCCACGATGCGGTCGATGGCGGCGTGGGTGTAGGTGCGTGCCACGTCGACCGCGGTGGCCATGTCCACCACCTTGTGTCGCACCACCTGCCGGGTCGACAGCGGGCGGCCGAAGGTCTCCCGTTGGCGGATGTAGTCGATCGTCAGATCCAGGCAGCGCTGGGCGGTGGCGTAGGCCTGTACGGCGATGAACGCCCGTTCCACCTGGAACTGCTTCATGATCTGGACGAAGCCGCTACCCTCCGCACCGACCAGGTTGCCGACCGGGACCCGGGCCTCGCTGAAGGCGAGTTCCCCGGTGTCCGAACAGAGCCAGCCCATCTTCCTGAGCCTGCGGGAGACCGCGAAACCGGGAGTGTCGGTCTCCACCACCAGCAGCGAGACGCCCGAGGACCCCGGGCCACCGGTCCGGACCGCCACCGTGATGAAGTCCGCCCTGGTCGCGGAGGTGATGAACAGCTTCGCGCCGTTGACCACGTAGTGGTCACCGTCACGCCGCGCGTAGGTGCGGATGCCCGCCACGTCCGAGCCGGTGTCCGGCTCGGTGACCCCGAGGCTGCCGATCTTCGCACCGGCCAGGGTGGGCCGGACCCACCGCTCGATGTGCTCGGGATTGCCCACGGTTGCCATGTGCGGCACCGCGATGACGTGCGTGAGCAGGCTGGCCAGCACCCCGGTGGACGCGCCGGCCTCCACCATCGCCTCGGTCATCACGGTGAGATCGCGCAGGTCACCGCCGCTGCCACCGACCTCCTCCGGGAACCCGACGCCGAGCAGCCCGACCTCGGCGGTGCGGCGGTGCAGCTCCCGGGGCAGCTCGCCCTCGTCCTCCCACCGGTCGATGTGCGGAAGGATCTCCTTACGGGTGAACGACGAGGCCAGGTCCCGCAGGGCCTGACGCTCGGACGTCCGCCAGGGGTCGGTCGCGGCCGCACCGGACGGCCGCGCGTCGAGTTGGGTCACGATTCTCCTTAGGGGCTCGGCCCTGGCCGGCGGCCCGGATCGGCTGAGTCCCCGTTCCGGGCCGCCGGCACCGCCAGGTGCAGGGCCGAGCGCATCACACTGGTTGTCTCAAGGGGTTATCCGCCGTTAACCTAGCTCGTGGACGGTCCGGCGTCGACCACGCCGACGGAGATTTGGCGGACACCGAAACTTTGGGAGACACAGCGTGGTGGAGGTGTTACCCGACCGGGTCGAAACCAGCGAGCCGATGTTCGTGAGCAACCGCCAGGGTCTACTGACCCAGCTCGCGGAGCTGGAGCATCAGCTGGGGCAGACCAGGGCCGGCGGCGGGGACAAGTACGTCGCCCGGCACCGCAAGCGCGGCAAGCTGCTGCCCCGCGAGCGCATCGAACTGCTCCTCGACCCGGACTCGGCGTTCCTGGAACTCTCCCCGTTCGCGGCCTGGGGTAGTAAGTATCCGGTCGGTGGCAGCATCGTCACCGGCATCGGCGTGGTGTCCGGGGTCGAGTGCCTGCTGATCGCCCACGAGCCGACCATCCGTGGCGGCGCCTCGAATCCGTTCACGCTGCGCAAGGTGCACCGGGCGATGGACATCGCCCGGGAGAACCGGCTACCGATGATCAACCTCGTCGAGTCCGGCGGTGCCGACCTGCCCACCCAGGCGGAGATCTTCGTCCCGGGCGGGCGGATGTTCTACGACCTGTCCCGGCACAGCGCGGCGGGGATCCCGACGCTGGCACTGGTGTTCGGCAACTCCACGGCGGGCGGCGCCTATGTCCCCGGCATGTGTGACTACGTGGTGATGGTGCGCAATCGGTCGAAGGTCTTCCTGGGTGGCCCACCGCTGGTGAAGATGGCCACCGGTGAGGTGTCCGACGACGAGTCGCTGGGCGGCGGTGAGATGCACGCCCGCACCTCGGGGCTGGCTGACTACCTCGCCGAGGACGAGCAGGACGCCATCCGGCTCGGACGCAAGATCATGAGCAGGCTGAACTGGCGCAAGCACGGGCCCGGGCCCACGCTGCCGGCCGACCCCCCGGTACGAGACCCTGAGCAGCTGCTGGGTATCGCATCGGTCGACCCGAAGGTGCCCTTCGACCCCCGGGACGTGATCGCCCGGGTGGTGGACGGATCCCGGTTCGACGAGTTCAAACCCCTGTACGGCACGTCGCTGGTCACCGGATGGGCCTCGGTGCACGGCTATCCGCTCGGGATCCTGGCGAACGCACGCGGCATCCTGTTCAGCGAGGAAGCCGAGAAGGCCAGCCAGTTCATCCAGCTGGCCAACCAGGTCGACACGCCGCTGCTGTTCCTGACGAACACGACGGGTTTCATGGTGGGCGCCGAGTACGAGCAGGGCGGCATCATCAAGGACGGCGCCAAGATGATCAACGCGGTGTCGAACAGCACCGTCCCGCACCTGACCCTGAACATGGGCGCCTCCTACGGCGCCGGCAACTACGGCATGTGCGGTCGCTCCTACAACCCCCGGTTCCTGTTCGCCTGGCCCAACTCGCGTTCCGCGGTGATGGGCCCGGCCCAGCTCGCCGGGGTGCTCTCCATCGTGGCCAAGGAATCCGCCGCCGATCGTGGGCTGCCCTTCGACGAGGAGGCCGACGCGCAGATGCGGGCCGCCGTCGAGGGGCAGATCGAGCGCGAGCAGGTCGCCCTGGCCAACAGCGGCCGTCTCTACGACGACGGCATCATCGACCCCCGCGACACCCGGACGGTGCTCGGTCTGTGCTTGTCCGTGGTGCACAACAACGAGATCCGTGGCCAGCGCGGCTACGGCGTCTACCGGATGTGATGACGGTGCCAGTGATCACCAAGCTGCTCGTGGCCAACCGGGGAGAGATCGCCCGGCGGGTGTTCCGCACCTGCCGCGAGCTCGGCATCGCCACCGTGGCGGTGTTCTCCGACGCCGACGCGGACGCCTGGCACACCCACGACGCCGACGAGGCGGTCCGGCTGCCGGGGTCCGCCCCCACGCAGACCTACCTCGACGCGAAGCTGGTGATCGAGGCCGCCCGGCGCACCGGCGCGGACGCCGTGCACCCCGGTTACGGCTTCCTGTCCGAGAACGCCGACTTCGCCCGGGCCTGCGCGGACGCCGGGCTGGTGTTCGTCGGCCCCGGACCGGACGCCATCTCGGCGATGGGTTCCAAACTCGCCGCGAAACGCCTGATGGCCGACGCCGGGGTGCCGGTGCTTCCCGGCGGGGACGCCACCGGCCTGGATGACGGCCAGCTGAGCGCATTGGCCACGAGCATCGGCTATCCGGTGCTGGTCAAGGCCAGTGCGGGCGGTGGTGGGCGCGGCATGCGGGTCGTCGGTACCCAGGCCGAGCTGGCCGAGGCGGTGGCGTCGGCGGCCCGTGAGGCCAGCTCGGCGTTCGGTGACGGCACCGTGTTCCTGGAGCGCTACGTACAACTCCCCAGGCACATCGAGATCCAGATGATGGCCGACACCCACGGGAACGTGGTATCGCTGTTCGAGCGCGACTGCTCGGTACAACGCCGACACCAGAAGGTGATCGAGGAAGCCCCCTCGCCAGTGGTGGACGAGGCCCTGCGGGCCCGGATGAGCGCGGCCGCCATCGCCGCCGCCACCGCGGTCGGCTACGTCGGGGCAGGCACCGTGGAGTTCGTGGTGGACTCCGACGGCGAGTTCGCCTTCCTGGAGATGAACACCCGCCTCCAGGTCGAGCACCCCGTGACCGAGATGGTGACCGGGCTGGACCTGGTCCGGCTGCAGCTGCTGGTGGCCATGGGACACCCGCTCCCGCCCGAGGCACTGGCCCCCACGCTGTCCGGGCACGCGGTGGAGGCCCGGCTCTACGCCGAGGACCCGACCGAGGGCTACCTGCCGAGAACGGGCACTCTGAACAGGTTGCGCATCCCGGAGCTGCCCGGTCTGCGGCTGGACAGCGCCGTGCGGGACGGCTCGGAGATCAGCCACCACTACGACCCGATGCTGGCCAAGGTGATCGCCTGGGCACCCAGCCGCGCGGAGGCCCTGGCCAAGCTGGCCGCCGCGCTGGCCGGCGCCCACATCCACGGCCTGGTCACCAACCGCGAGCTGCTGGTCCGGGTGCTGCGGCATCCCGAGTTCGTGGCCGGGCAGGCCGACACCGGCTTCCTGGAGCGTCACGATCCCGTGCAGCTCGGCGGTCCGCTGGCCGGACCGGACACCGAACGGCTGCACGCGGCGGCCGCCGCGCTGGCCCTCTCGTCGGCCCGGCGGGCGAGCGCCACCGTGCAGCCGACCCTGCCCCCCGGTTGGCGGAACAACCCGTCGCAGCCGCAGCGGTTGGTCTGGCAGAGCCTCGCCGGCACCGAGGTCGAGGTCGGGTACCTGCAACGGGCATCCGGCGTCGAGTTGGAGGTGGACGGCAAGAGTCTCGGTGAGGTCGACCTGATCAACCATGGCGCCGATGGCGTGGATCTGGAGCTGGACGGGGTACGACGGCAGGTCCGGGTGTCGCAGGGCGGCGACCCGGACGGCCTGCTCGACGACCTCGTGGCGTACGTGGACAGCGCGGGCGGTGCCAGCACGTTCACCCTCCGGCCCCGGTTCGTCGACCCCAGCGCGATCGCCGCGCCCGGGTCGCTGGCCGCCCCGATGCCCGGCTCCGTGGTTCGGGTGAACGTCGCGGCGGGCTCCTCGGTGCGAGCCGGCGAAGCTCTGGTGGTGCTGGAGGCGATGAAGATGGAACACACCGTGTCCAGCCCGATCGACGGTGAGGTGAGCGAGCTGGCGGTCCGACCGGGCGACCAGGTGGCGACCGGCGATGTACTGGTCGTGGTGGCGGCACCGAAGCAGAATGAGGACGGCTGACCGACGGATACCGGCTACCGACCGGTAGCCGTCGTGCATGACGATGGGAGATGTAATGGCAGATCTCTTCGAGACCGAAGAGCGTAAGGACCTCCGCAAGGCGGTCAACGCGGTGGCCAAGGACTTCGGCCACGAGTACTTCCTGGAGAAGTCACTCTCGGGCGAGAAGTCGACCGAGCTGTGGCAGGCGGTCGGCAAGCAGGGCTTCCTCGGGGTCAACATCTCCGAGGAGTACGGCGGCGGGGGCTGCGGTATCTACGAGATGCAGGTGGTTGGCGAGGAGCTGGCCGCGGCCGGCTGCCCGCTGCTGATGACGGTGGTGTCCCCGACGATCTGCGGCTCGATCATCGAGAAGTTCGGCAGCGAGGAGCTCAAGCGGCGTTGGCTGCCGGGTATCGCCAGCGGCGAGACGATCATGGCGTTCGCGATCACCGAGCCGGACGCCGGCTCGAACTCGCACAACATCTCCACCAACGCGACCAAGGTCGGCAACGAGTGGGTGATCCGCGGCACCAAGTACTACATCTCCGGTGTCGACGAGGCCGAGGCGATCCTGGTGGTCACCCGCACCTCGACCGACGACCGCGGCCGGGGCCGGCTCAGCCTGCTCGTCGTGCCCACCGACGCCCCCGGCCTGGAGCGGACCATCATCCCGGTCGAGGCCAAGACCCCGGAGAAGCAGTTCACGCTGTTCTTCGACGACGTCCGGGTGCCGGCCGAGAACCTGATCGGCCAGGAGAACGACGGGCTGCGTCAGGTGTTCCAGGGGCTCAACCCGGAACGGATCCTCGGCGCCGCGCTGGGCAACGGCATCGGCCGCTACGCGCTGGACAAGGCCGCCGCCTACGCCCGGGAGCGCAAGGTGTGGGACGTGCCGATCGGCGCCCACCAGGGTGTCGCGCACCCGCTGGCGCACGCCAAG
>JAJCYC010000022.1 GCA_029263115.1 Pseudonocardia sp.
TCCTTCCGCACGGTAGGGGCCCACCGGCGGGCGGACAAATCGTGGCACGCCGGCCGGGTGGCCGCTCACCCCGGCCGTCCGGTGGCACCGACCTCCGGGTGCCGGATCTTGACCAGCTCCAACACCTGGATCTCGTCCAGCGGGGTGGCGTCCACCGGGCCGGGCGGGCGGCGGGGACCCCGGAAGCGGCCGCGGGCCGGTGGCCGGGGTGCGACATGCCCGTTGCGCGAGCCGGCGGCGGATCGGACCGACACGAGGTCGCTCGACATGATGCACCTCCGAGTTAGTCTTACCTAAGTCAGGTAACGCTAACCTGAGTGACGGGCCGCTGAAAGGCGATACCGCGAGTGCGTACGGCCACCCGGACCGCCCGCCCAGGGCCGCGCTGGGACTTCCGGTGCCGGGACGGGACGCCGGCCGTCGGGTGGGTCCCGGCCGGCCGGGGTCGGCGACTGCTGGCCTGGCTCGCGGATCTGGTGCTGATCCTGGCGACGGCCGGGCTCGGCTGGCTGCTCTGGGCCCGGCATCGGCTGACCCGCCGCAGCGTCAGCGGAACCGGCGCAGGCGCAGGCTGTTGGACACCACAAACGCCGAGCTCAGCGCCATCGTGGCGCCGGCGATCATCGGGTTGAGCAGCCCGGCCGCGGCCAGCGGCAGCGCCGCCACGTTGTACCCGAACGCCCACTACAGGTTGCCCTTGATCACCGCCAGGGTGCGCCGGGACAGTCGGACCGCGTCGGCGACCGCCAGTGGGTCGCCGCGGACCACGGTCAGGTCACCGGCCTCGATCGCCACGTCGGAGCCGGTACCCATAGCGAGGCCCAGATCGGCGCTGGCCAGGGCCGCAGCGTCGTTGACCCCATCGCCCACCATCGCCACCACCCGGCCCTGGTCGCGCAGCCGGTTGACCTCGTCGACCTTGCCGCTGGGCAGCACCCCGGCAATGATGTCGCCGACGTCGTCGATCCCACCTCGGCCGCCACGGCATCTGCCACGCATGCCGGGCCGCCCGACGTGCACGGTCTGGCCGTCCACGTCGGCGCGCACGCCCAGCCGGTCCAGTGCCCGGAAGTCGGTCACCGGGGGCAGCTCCCCGGCCGCCTCGGCTCCCCGCGCCACTGCCAGTGCGATCGGATGGCGGGAGCCGTGCTCGGCGGCGGCCGCCCGGCGCAGCACTGCGGTGGGGTCCTCGCCGGCCGCTGGTCGCACCTCGACCAGCGTCATCCGGCCGGTGGTCAGGGTGCCGGTCTTGTCCAGCAGGACGGTGTCCACCCGACGGGTCGACTCCAGCACCTCCGGGCCCTTGATCAGGATGCCCAGCCTGGCGCCCCGGCCGGTGCCGACCAGCAGTGCCGTCGGAGTGGCCAGGCCCAGCGCGCACGGGCAGGCGATGATCAGGACCGCGACCGCCGCCCCCTGGGGTGACAGTATACCCCTCAGGGGTATATGGCTCCGGTCGAGGGGCCTCCACCGGAGCCGCACCGCGTCGCACCCCGCGTCGGCCCGCCCCGGCGCGCGGGTGACGCGTACGCTCGCCGGGTGAGATCGCCGAACGCGGGGGTGCGCGGGTGACGGGCAAGCTCGACGGAGACGCCGCCGGTGGCGCGCGGGCCGGCATCCTGGTCACCGGGAGCGAATTGCTGACCGGTCAGGTGCACGATCGCAACGGGCCGTGGGTGGCGGAGCGGCTGGGCGCGCTCGGCGTCGAGGTGGCCGACGTGCTGCTGGTCGGCGACCGGCGCGCCGATCTGCAAGCCGGGCTGCGCTTCCTCGCCGAGCAGCGGGTCGATCTGATCGTGACCAGCGGTGGCCTCGGTCCCACCGCCGACGACGTCACCGCCGAGGTGGTGGCCGACTTCGCGGGCACCCGGCTGGAGCTGGACGTCGAGCTGGAGTCGCGGATCGCGGCGATCGTGGCCCGCTGGGCGGCCCGGGCCGGGTTCGCCGGCGACTCGCTCGCGGCGGCCACCCGCAAGCAGGCCCGGGTCCCGGTCGGGGCGCACGTGCTGGAGCCCTCCGGTACCGCGCCCGGGCTGGCGCTGCGGGTGTCCGACGGTCCGACGGTGCTGGTGCTGCCCGGCCCGCCCGGCGAGCTGCACCGGATGTGGGACGCGGGCCTTGCCGCGCCGCCGGTGGCCGAGGTGCTGGCCCGCACCCGGCCGTTCGAGGAGGTGCACCTGCGGCTGTTCTGGCTGCCGGAGTCGGAGATCGCGCAGACCCTGCGCGACGTCGGCCCGGAGGTCGAGGAGTCAGGGGTGGAGGTCACCACCTGCCTGCGTCGCTCGGAGCTGGAGGTCGACCTGCGCTACCGCGCCGGGGCGCCGGGCGCGGCCGCCGCGGCCGGCACGCTGGTCGCCGAGATCGAGCGGCGGCACGGTCACCACCTGGTCAGCCGCGACGGCGAGTCGACCGACGCCCAGGTCGCCCGGTTGCTGGCCGGACACCGGATCGGGCTGGCCGAGTCGTGCACCGGCGGGCTGCTGGCCGGGCGGCTGACCGCCCGGGCGGGCTCCTCGGCGTACGTGGTCGGTGGGGTGGTCGCCTACGCCAACGAGGCCAAGGTGGGGCTGCTCGGGGTGCCGGCCGAGCTGATCGAGGCCCACGGTGCGGTGTCGCCCGAGGTGGCCCGGGCGATGGCCGACGGCGCCCGCGAGCGGCTCGGCGCCGACATCGGCGTGGCGATCACCGGGGTGGCCGGCCCGGGCGGCGGCACCGAGGCCAAGCCGGTCGGCTACGTCTGCTTCTGCGTGACCACCGCGGCCGGGGTGGTCAAGGCGATGGATCCGGTAATACCCGGCGAGCGCGCCGACGTCCGCGAGCGTTCCACCGACATCGCGCTGCACCTGATCCGCCAGGTCCTGACCTCGTGAGTGGGAAGTAACGCCGGAACGGTGTGACGCACTCACGGGTCAGCCGGTTCACAGAGAATCCACAGCCGACACCCAGCCGAGGGGTACCCGCGCGGGCCAAGATGGGCCGATGACCGCGACGAACGGTACCGAGGCTGCCCGCGGCCAGTTGCGTCGTCCGGACGGCGGCCCGGTGCGGGTCCTCGTGGTGGACGACGAGGCGACCCTCACCGAGCTGCTCACCATCGCCCTGCGCTACGAGGGGTGGGAGGTGCGCGCGGCCGGCGACGGGCTGACCGCCGTCCGGCTGGCCCGGGAGTTTCGGCCGGACGCGGTGGTGCTGGACATCATGCTGCCCGACATCGACGGCCTGGAGGTGCTGCGCCGGGTGCACGCCGAGTCCCCGGACGTCCCGGTGCTGTTCCTGACCGCGAAGGACGCCGTGGAGGACCGGATCGCCGGACTCACCGCGGGCGGCGACGACTACGTGTCCAAGCCGTTCAGCCTGGAGGAGGTGGTGGCCCGGTTGCGTGCGCTGATGCGCCGCTCCGGTCGGGGCACCACGCGCGCGGAGGCGGTGCTGGTGGTCGGCGACCTGACCCTGGACGAGGACAGCCGCGAGGTCCGGCGGGGCGACACCGCGGTCAACCTCACCGCCACGGAGTTCGAGCTGCTGCGCTACCTGATGCGCAACCCCCGCCGGGTGCTGAGCAAGGCGCAGATCCTGGACCGGGTGTGGAACTACGACTTCGGCGGGCAGTCCAACGTCGTCGAGCTCTACATCTCCTACCTGCGCAAGAAGATCGACGCCGGCCGGCCACCGATGATCCACACGTTGCGTGGCGCGGGCTACGCGCTGCGCCCGGCGGAGTAGGCCGTCCTCGGTTGCCCGAGCGGTTGCGGGGCCGGCTGCCCGACCCGACCAGGAACCGTCTGGCCGGGGTGCCGTTGCGCACCCGGCTGGTGGTCGCCAGCATCGTGTTGCTGGCGGTCGTCTGCCTGGTCGTCGGTGGGGTGTCGCTGCTGCTGTTGCGCAGCTACCTGCTGGAGCAGCGCGACGAGCAGCTAGCCGGCGCCGAGCAGCGCGCGGCCGCCGCCTACAGCCACGAGCTGGAGGACCGCGACGACGACGAGGACATCGACGAGAACGCGGTACCGGACTTCCTGGACGCCCCGGGCCAGGCGGTCGGCACCCTCAGCGCCCGGATCGTCGACGGCCAGGTGCTGCAGGCCGGCCTGCTGGACCCCGACGGGGTGCCCCGGCGGATCGGCGGGGCCGCCGCGGCCGCGTTGCTGGCGGTCCCGACCGACGGCGAGCCGTACACCCTGGACATTGAGCGGGTCGGCGACTACCGGCTGATCGCCGAGGAACGCCCGGACGACGTCGTGCTGGTCACCGGGTTGCCCCTCGACGAGCTGGACGGCATCGTCGGTCGGCTGGCCAGGGTCGTCGGGATCGTGGCGTTGGCCGGTCTGATCCTGACCGGGGTGGCCAGCGCGGTGCTGGTCCGGCTGAGCCTGCGCCCGCTGCGTCGGGTCGCCGGCACCGCGGTGCGGGTGTCGAGGCTGCGGCTGGACCGCGGCGAGGTCGCGGTGGCCGAACGGGTGCCGGCCGGGGACACCGACCCGCGCACCGAGGTCGGCCAGGTGGGCGCCGCGCTCAACCGCATGATCGAGCACGTGGCGGCCGCGCTGGGCGCGCGGCAGGCCAGCGAGACGCAGCTGCGGCAGTTCCTGGCCGACGCCAGCCACGAGCTGCGCACCCCGCTGGCCGCCATCCGGGGTTATGCCGAGCTGGCCGGCCGCAGCACCGAGCCGGTGCCCCCGGACGTCGCACACGCGTTGCGCAGGGTCTCCTCGCAGACCGAACGGATGACCTCGCTGGTGGAGGACATGCTGCTGCTGGCCCGGATCGACGCCGGCCGGCCGCTCGCCCGTGAGCCGGTCGACCTCTCCCAGCTGGTGGTCGACGCGGTCAGCGACGCGCACGCCGCCGGCCCGGACCACCGCTGGACGCTGGCGCTGCCCGGCGACGCGGTCACCGTGGTCGGTGATGCGGCGCGGCTGGGCCAGGTGCTGGCCAACCTGCTGGCCAACGCCCGGGTGCACACCCCGTCGGGTACCACGGTGCGCGCCGAGCTGGGCAAGGGTTCGGGCGAGGTGATGATGGCGGTGCTGGACGACGGCCCGGGCATCCCCGCGGAGCTGCTGCCGCGGGTGTTCGGCCGGTTCGCCCGCGGTGACTCGTCCCGGTCGCGGGCGGCCGGCAGCACCGGGTTGGGACTGGCCATCGCGCACGCCGTGGTGGTGGCGCACGGCGGCACGATCAGCGTGGACAGCGTGCCCGGCTGCACCGCTTTCGTGGTGCGGCTACCGGCCGACTCCTGACGGTGGGTACCCCCCGGATGACCTGCCCGGGGTTAGCCTGCCGAGGTGGACGACGGACCCGCCGGCTGGGGTCTGCCGGCGGCCACACTGCACCGCGCGCCCGCGTCCGCCCTGCCGCTGCCCGGTGCCGGGTTCACCTCGCTGACCTGCGTGCAGGTGCTCATGCACGTGTCGAACCCGCTGGCCGTGCTGCGCGAGATGTCCCGGGTGGCCACTCCGGGCGCCTCGGTGGCGCTGACCGTATGGGGCCCGCCCGAGCGGTGCGCACTGGGGATCTTCGGCGCGGCCCTGGGTCCGCTGCTCGGACTCGCGTCCGGCCCGGCGTTCGTGGCGGCCACTCCGCGCGCGGGTGTCGGCGGGCCGCCGCCGATCGGCGCCGAGGGCCGGCTGGCCGGGTTGGCGGGGCTGGCGGTGCGGGTCGCCGAGGACGTCCGGTGCGCGTTCGACTACCCGGACCAGGACACCCTGCTGACCAGCGTGACGGCATCCGAGCTGGGCCGCCGCGCCCGGGCGGTCGCCGGGACCAGACAGGTCCGCCGGGCGGTGCTGGCGGCGGTCGAGCCGCACCGGCTGCCGGACGGCGGCTACCGCCTGGGGAACACGTTCCGGCTGGTGGTCGGCGCTGCGCCCGGACCGCACGGCTGACCCGGCCCGGCCGGCCGGTTCACGGCGCGGCCGGTGCGGACCTGCGCTAGTTTCCGACCATGCGGATCTCCCTGTTCCACTACCTGGGCGACAGCGTCGGCGACGCGCCGATCGACGACTACGTGCGGGATGTCCGGGCGCTGCGCGACGCCGGCTTCGACATGGTGTGGACCCCCCAACTGCAGGCCGAACACGACTCGCTGACCACCATGGCGATCGCGTTGCGCGAAGTCGACGGGCTGACGCTGGGCTCGGGGGTGCAGCCGATCCAGACCCGGCACCCGACGGTGACGGCGCAGACCGCGCTCACCCTCAGCGCGCTGTCCGGCGGCCGGTTCCGGCTGGGCATCGGGCTGACCCACGCCCGGGTCACCGAGGGCCTGTGGGGCATCCCGTGGGACCGCTCGGTTCGCCGGCTGGAGGAGTACCTGGACGGGCTGCTGCCGCTGCTGGCCGGCGAGCAGGCCGATGCGACCGGCGAGATCTACACCACCCGCGGCGTGGTCCGGGTGGTCGGCGCGAGCCCGCCGCCGGTGTACGTGGCCGCCCTCGGGCCCCGGCTGCTGGAGATCACCGGCCGGCGCACGGCGGGCACCATCACCTTCATGACCGGCCCGCGCACGCTCGCCGAGCACGTGGTGCCCACGCTGAACGCCGCCGCCGAGCAGGCGTCGCGCAGCGCGGAGGTGGTCGCCGCGCTGCCGGTCTGCGTCACCGACGACGTCGGCGCGGCCCGGGCGCTGGCCGCCGAGGCGTACGCGATGTACGGCCGGCTGCCGTCCTACCGGGCGATGCTGGACCGGGAGGGCGCGCGGGGCCCGGAGGACGTCACGCTGATCGGCGACGAGAAGTCGGTGGGCGCCCGGCTGGCCGAGATCGCGGCGGCCGGAGTGGCCGAGTTCTCCGCGCACGTCTTCGGCGGCGCCGAGGAGAAGGCCCGCACCCTGACGTTCCTGCGGGACGCGCGCGGCGGCTGAGCGCAGCTGCCCGGCCGCCACACGCGGGCTCAGCGGAGCGGGGGATAGCGGTGCAGCCCGTTGCGGGCCACCGCCAGTTGATGGGCGACCTCCGCGGTGATCACCTCGGCGTGCAGATCCGCGTGCTCGGTGTGCAGGGCGAGCGTGCGGTAGCGGAGCACCACGTCCTCCAGGGCGGTCAGCAGGTGCTCGGTGATGGCATGTCGATAGGTTCGGCGGTCGGCGTCGGCGGTGGTCACGGTGGTCTCCGGAAGGTGCGGGCTGCGGATGGGGGGCTGATTCAGCGTCCCTCGTGACACAGTGCGCTCTGCGTGCGGCCGTGGTCCAGGTGCAGCCAGACCAGTGTCCGGGATATCGGGGCCATATGAACTACTATTTCAGTAGATAATGTACATGACAAGCCCGATCCGTCACACCTGACGTCCCGGCGTTGACAGGCCCGTGTGGTGCCGTCCTACCCTCGCCGGACGCGCGCCCGAGAGACCGGGGAGGACCGTGAGCCCGCCGATCCCGCTGTCCGTGCTCGATCTCTCGCCGGTGCCGGCCGGTGGCGGTGCCGCCGAGGCGCTGCGCAACACCGTCGACCTCGCCCAGGTGGCCGAGCGCAGCGGCTACCACCGGTACTGGATCGCCGAGCACCACCTCGCCGAGGGGGTGGCGGCCGCGGCCCCGGCCGTGCTGGTGGCACTGATCGCCGCGGCCACCGAGCGGATCCGGGTCGGCTCCGGGGCCGTGCAGCTGCCCAACACCCCGCCGCTGTTGGTCGCCGAGCAGTTCGGCACCATCGCCGCGCTGCACCCGGGGCGGGTCGACCTCGGGCTCGGCCGGTTCGACCTGCGCAAGATCCTCGGCAGATGGGTCGGCGGGGCGCCGCCCGGCGAGCCGCCGCCGACCCGCGAGGTGGACGGCCTGGTGGTGCCGAGGCCGAGTGCCTACCCCGGCGACCCGGCGACCTACGTGCTGCTCGGCCGGCTGCTGGACCACCGGCTCGACGAGCCCGCGCCGGACTACGCCGACCAGATCGCCGACATCCTGGCCTTCCTCGGCGGCCGCTATCCCGGCCCGGACGGCCAGCCGCTGCCGGTGCTGCCCGCCGACGGCGCCGACCTGGAGGTGTGGGTGCTCGGTTCCACGCCGGGGGAGAGCGCCCGGGCGGCCGGCGAGGCCGGGTTGCCGTTCGCGGCCAGCTACCACATCCAGCCGTCCGGGGTGTTGGACACGGTGGCCGCATATCGCGAGGCTTTCCGCCCGTCCGCCCGGCTGGACCGGCCGCATCTGATGGTCTCGGCCGATGTCGTGGTCGCCGATGACGACCGGTCCGCGGCCGAGCTCGCGCTGCCCTACGCGGAATGGGTGCTGGACATCAAGGCCGGTCGGGGAGCGCGGCCGTACGCCACCCCGGAGCAGGCCCGGGTCCGGACCTGGACCGATCAGGAGCGCGAGGGCGTGCGCGACCGGCTGCAGACCCAGTTCGTCGGGTCGCCTGCCACGGTCGCCGAGCGGCTGCACACCCTGGCCCGGGTCACCGGCGCCGACGAGCTGCTGGTCACCAGCGTCACCACCGACCACGCCGACCGGCTGCGCAGCCACCAACTGCTCGCCAAGCACTGGACCGGTACCCGGTGATGCGCCTGGCCGTGGACCTGTCCGGCCGACCGGAGCACCCCGCGCTCGCGGTGCGCGCCGAGCACTGGGTGGATCTGGCCCGGTTGGCCGAGTCCGGGGCCCTGGACTTCGTGGTGTTCGACGACTCGTTCGTCCCGCCGGGCGGCGGCCCGGGCGAGGTCGGCCGGTTGGAGGCCGTCGCGGTGGCGGCCCGGGTGGCCCCGCTGACCACCACGGTCGGTCTGGTCGCCACCGCCACCACCACGCACACCGAGCCGTTCCACCTGTCCAAGGCCCTGGCCACCCTGGACTTCGTCAGCGCCGGTCGGGCCGGCTGGCAGCCGGACATCTCGCGGACCGCCGAGGAAGCCGCGCTGTTCGGCCGCAAGGACGCCGCGCCGGTCGACGCGCTCTGGCGGGAGGCCGCCGAGGCAGTGGACGTGGTGACCCGGCTCTGGGACAGCTGGGAGGACGACGCGGTGATCCGGGACGTCGCCACCGGCCGCTACGTCGACCGGGACAAGTTGCACCATGTGGACTTCCGGGGCGAGTTCTTCGCGGTGAAGGGCCCGTCGATCACCCCGCGCCCGCCGCAGGCGCACCCGCCGGTGGTGCTGCGGCTGCCGGCCGGCGACGAGCCGGCGGCGCTGGCGCTGATCGGGCGGTGGGCCGACGTGGCCCGGGTCCCGTCCGTCGACGGCGGTCGGGCCGGCGCGGCAGATCCCGGTGTGGACGGTCTCGCGGCGGATGGTGCCGGCCGGGTCCGGGCAGCGGTGCGGGCGGCCGGCCGTGACCCCGAGGAGGTCTCGGTGCTGCTCGACGTCCCGATCGGCCCGACCGATGCCGCCGAGGCGGTTGTCGACCGGGCGGCCGCGGCGCTGGGCGTCGGGCTGGACGGGGTGGTGCTGGTGCCGGAGACCCTGCCGGGCGGGCTGCGTCGGGCGGTGCAGGAGGTGGTGCCGCTGCTGGTCGGCCGCGGGTTGCGCGCGCCCGGGCCGGGTCGGCGCACGACGCTGCGCGAGCGACTCGGACTTGCCCGGCCGGCCAACCCGTACGCCGGCGGGTTCGACGCGACCGCAACCGCCGGGCCGGTCGGAGGGACCGGATGAGCAAGAGACAGCTGCACCTCGCCGCGCACTTCCCGGGGGTCAACAGCACCACGGTGTGGAGCGACCCCGCGTCGGGCAGCCAGACCGACTTCGCCTCCTTCGTTCACTTCGCGCACACCGCCGAGCGGGGCGGGTTCGACTTCCTGTTCCTTGCCGAAGGCCTACGGCTGCGCGAGCACCGCGACCGGATTCACGACCTGGACGTGGTGGGCCGGCCCGACACGTTCACCGTGCTCAACGCGCTCGCCGCCGTCACCACCCACCTCGGGCTGGGCGGCACGATCAACACCACCTACAACGAGCCCTACGAGGTGGCCCGCCAGTTCGGCTCGATGGAGCAGCTCAGCGGCGGCCGGTCCGCGTGGAACCTGGTGACCAGCTCGGACGCCTTCACCGGGGAGAACTTCCGGCGCGGCGGCTTCCTGGCGCCCGAGCATCGCTACCGGCGCGCCGCGGAGTTCCTCCAGGTGGCCCGGGCCTGCTGGGACAGCTGGCCGGCCGGTGGCTCGCCCGGGTGGGTGGAGCACACCGGCGAGCACTTCCAGGTACGCGGCCGGTTCCCGCTGCCGGCTGGCCCGCAGGGGCACCCGGTACTGCTGCAGTCCGGAGACTCCGACGCCGGCCGCGAGTTCGGCGCGGCCACCGCCGACGCGATCTTCTCCCGGCACACCACGCTGGCCGCCGGGAAGGAGTTCTTCGCCGACCTGAAGGGCCGGGCCCGCCGGCTCGGCCGCCGGCCCGACGATCTGAAGATCCTGCCGGCCGCGACCTTCGTGCTCGGTGACACCGCCGCCGACGCGCAGGAGCGCGCCGAGCACATCCGCCGCCAGCAGGTCGGTCCGGCCACCGCGATCGCGTTCCTCGAGCAGGTGTGGGGCCGCGACCTGTCCGGGTACGACCCGGACGGTCCGCTGCCCGACCTCGACCCTGAGCCGGGCGGGGTGTCGATCACTCGTGGCCGGGTACGGCACGAGAAGGACACCCTCGCTGTCGCCCGGCGGTGGCGTGCGCTGGCTGAGCAACGCAACCTGAGCATCCGTGAGGTGGTCGTCGAGGCCACCGCCCGGCAGTCGTTCGTCGGCACCCCGACCCAGGTCGCGGAGCAGATGGACGACTACGTGCAGGCCGAGGCCAGCGACGGGTTCATCCTGGTCCCGCACCTCACCCCCGGTGGGCTGGACGAGTTCGTCGACACCGTGGTGCCGAGCTGCGCGACCGGGGCTGCTACCGCGACGGCTACTCCGGAACAACGTTGCGCGAACACCTGCTGGGCGGGCCGGACCGGTCGAGGGTGCTCACCGGCTGAGCGGGTGCATCGGGCACAGTGGTGCTCATGTGGACCTCGCCCACCCGACTGTTCCGGATCGCCGCGCTCGCCGAGGCGTTCTCCTGGACCGGCCTGCTGATCGGCATGGTGTTCAAGTACCTCGTGGTCTTCGACGAGATCGGGGTGAAGATCTTCGGTCCGATCCACGGCGCGCTGTTCGTGTGCTACCTGGTGCTGGCGGTGCTGCTCTGGCGTCGCCGGCCGTGGTCCACCCGCACCGGGACGCTCGCCGTGCTCGCCGGAGTGCCGCCGTTCGGCACCGTGGTGTTCGAGCGCTGGGCCACCCGGACCGGCCGGCTCGGGGACCCGGTCGCCGCCTGACAGGTCGAGCCCCGACAGGTCGCGCCGTGACCGGCCGCCGCCCGACCCGGTCGCCCCGCCGGTCGACGCGGCCGGCGGGGGGAGCGCGCCGCCGACCGGACGGAGTGTCACCGTTCGTCGCGCCGATGCGCACGGCGATCTCACCGCACGCAACCAACCGGGTCGCCGTCGCTCACTCGTCCGATACCTTTGTGTACGAATCAGTGACGTTCAGGTAACGAAACGCAGGCGTACTTCCCAGCCGTCGCGCTCCCCATGCGGCGTTTCGATCCGGCTGAGACGCGAACGCAAGAAGGTGTGACATGTCCCGGCACCGCTCCCCACGCAGCCGCCACGTCAGGACCCGCTCCTGGCGGAACGCCGTTCCGGCCGACCGCAGGTCGCTGACCATCGGCCTGGTGGCCTTCGCCTCCGGCGCGCTCGTGCTGCTCAGCGCGGCCCTCGTCGCCGGCCCGACCGACGAGCCGTCCCCGATCGCGGCCGGCGTGGTCGAACCGGCCCCGGCCGGGCCGGCGCCCACTCTGCCCGAGGTGGGTGCGCCGTCCGCGCGGCCCGAGGTGCCGGCGCCCGCCGCCCCCGGTTCCGGGGCCGGTTCGACCCCGCCGACCGCGAAGAAGCCGGCGTCCGGTGGCGGCTCCCCGGCCCGCTCCGGCGCCGGGACGAAGCTGGCCCAGACCAACTGCGCGAAGCGTGCCTCGGACGCCGCCGGCCTGAGTCGGGCCCTGGCCACCGCCGCTCCGGGCGACCGGATCTGCGCGACCGGCAGCATGGGCGGGTCCCGGTTGCAGGTGACCCGCTCCGGCACCGCCGCCGCGCCGATCGTGCTGATCGGCGACGGCAACACCACGGTGAAGGGCATCACCGTCGAGGCCAGCCACGTGGTGGTGGACGGCTTCAACTCGGTCGGCGCGCAGGCCCCGGGCATTCTGATGGAGGGCAACAACATCACGATGCAGAACAACAAGGTGAGCCGCCCGACCGGAGGTGACCACGACGGCCTGCGCTTCTTCGGCAACAACCTGAAGATCCTGAACAACCGGATCAGCGACATCGACCCGGCCGGCAGTGGCGCGCACGCAGACTGCATGCAGACCTTCCAGAACGACACCCCGTCCAGCAAGAACGTGCTGATCAGCGGCAACCGCTGCGAGCGGGTGGACAACATGTGCCTGATGGCCGAGGGCCCCGGCGACCTCGGCGACGGCGGGGCCGGTGAGGGCGAGTCGTCGAACTGGACGTTCAGCAACAACTACTGTGACACCAATGCCTCGCAGGCGCTGATGATCGAGGCCGTGCAGAACGTCACGGTGACCGGGAACAACATCGTCGGCAAGGTGGACAAGGCGTTCGCCTTCGACATCGGGTCGACCGGTGCCAAGGTGGCATCCAACAAGGTCGCTCCCGGGATCGGCTACGAGGTCGGGATGGACTCCAGCTCCCGCACCGGCTACCAGGGCCCCGCGGTGGGCGGTGGTCCCTGAGTCCGGGCCGGTTTGGCACACTGCCGCGGTGCGCGATGCTGATCCGGGCGGGGGCGGTGCCGCCCGGTGGCGACGGGTATGGGTGCTGCTCGCCGCGTTGGTGCTCTCGGCCGGCTGCTCGCCGGCGTTCGCCCAATCCGGCTCCGGGTTGCCACCGGGCGTTCCCGAGCCGCCCGGCGGCACCTCCCAGCTGGTGACCGTCCTGGCACCGACCGCGCGCGGCACCTCGGCCACCATGCGGGCCTGGCAGCGTGGGCAGAGCGGGTCCTGGCGACAGGTACGCCGCCCGGTCCGGGTGCGGATCGGTCCGGACGGCGTGGGCGAGGCCAGCGAACGCAGTCGCCGCACCCCTGCCGGGTCGTTCACGCTGGTCGAGGCGTTCGGCCGTGCGCCCGACCCCGGTACCCGGCTGCCCTACCGCCGGGTCGACGAGCGGGACTGGTGGGTCAGCGACACCGGCAGCTCTGCCTACAACACCTACCAGCGCTGCCGGCCGGGCAGCTGCCCGTTCGACGAGCGGGCGGGGGAGAATCTCGGCCGGGCCGGACCGAGCTACGACCACGCCCTGGTGATCGGCTACAACACCGCCTCGCCCAGCCCGGGTGCCGGGTCGGCATTCTTTCTGCACGTCGACGCCGGGGTCGAGTCCGCCGGCTGCGTGGTGGTTCCCCGGGCCGAGGTGCTGACGTTGCTGCGCTGGCTCGAACCGGGCGCCCAGCCGCGGATCACCATCGGCAGCACTGAGCCGCCAGCGAGTGAGCATCGCAGCGGGCGCCGGCGAGCGAGGAGCGGAGCGAGCGTCGGCGGCGAAGCGGCAGCACTGAGCCGCCAGCGAGTGAGCACCGGCGCTGATCCCGGCCGGGTGGCGGGCTCTCAGGGTTGTCACGGGTCGCGGCGATAGCCTCGCCGGTGATGCGGTTCGCGGAGCTCGGCCTGGTGGTGTCCTTCGCCCTGATCGTGGCGGTGCTGGCGGCCGCCGTGGTGTTCGGGGCGCTGGCCCGCGACCGCGGCTGGCCGCCGCCGGCGCGGCGCACCGCCTGGCTCGGCGCGGGGAGCGCGGCCCTGCCGTTGCTGGCCCAGGCCTGGCTGGTGGAGCGGGTCGCGGTGGCCGGCGGCCCGCCGGGGCTGGACCAGGCGCTGCTGCGCTGGTCGGTGGAGCACCGCGACGGCTGGGCCGCCGCCGTGGGCCGGGTGCTGGCACTGGTCGGTGGACCGGGCGCGATGGCCGTGCTCGCGGCGCTCGCCGCGACCGTATGCTGGTCCAGGGGGCGGCGGGCGCCGGTTGCCGTCCTGGCCGGCACCTGCGCGGCCGCGGTGGCCATGACCCACGGGTTCAAGGCGCTCTACGACCGGGCCCGGCCGCCGCTGGTCGACCAGGTCATCCCGTACACCAACAACGCGTTGCCCTCCGGGCACGCGCTCGGTTCGATGGTGGTGGTCGGCACCCTGGCCGCGGTGGTCGTGCTGTCGTCGTCGCGACGGTACGTCCGGACGGTCGCCGTGTTCGGCGCCGGCACGTTCGTGGCGGCCGTCGGCGTCAGCCGGGTGTACCTGGCGGCGCACTGGGCCACCGACGTGCTGGTCGGCTGGCTGCTCGGCGCCGCAGTGGTCGCCGTGGGCGCCACCGCGCTGGCGCTCACCCGCGGCGACGCCTCGGCTCAGCCGGTGAGTCCCCGCACGTCCCAGACCACCACCCCACCGCGCTCCTGACCGGGACCGATCAGCTCGTCCAGGGTGATCCGTACCGCGGCGTCGTTCGGGCGCGGCGCGAGTACCACGAGATCGGCCCGCCAGGCCCGCAGGTCGGCCAGCGCGCTCGCCCGCTGCGCAGGCCCGACCGTCGGCACCGAACCGCTTCGGGCCGCGTCGGCGAGCAGTTGGGAGGTCGGTCGCCGGCGCGCGCCGTACATGCCGGTCCGGGCGGGACCGTCCGGACCGACGAAGTAGCCCTCGGCGATCGGGAAGGCAAGCCCTGCGTCGACCTGCCAGCTCAGCGGTACCGCGTCCAGGGCGTCCGGTGGTGGCGCCGGGACCACCGAGCGGCCCGGACGCACCAGCTCCCGCCACTCGCCGGAGGTGAACAGCTCCGGTGTCGCCGGACGGGGCACCACGCTGAACGGCGTCGGCAGCACCGGCAGCAGCGCCACCGCGAGCCCGGCGAACCAGACCCCGCGTCGCGCACCGGTGGCGACGGCCGGCACCCCGCCCGGGTTCCCGGTCCGGACCCGGCCGGGGTCCGCCGCCAGTGCCCGGTCGGTACCCAGCGCGAGCAGCATTCCGATCGCGGGCACCACGAAGAAGGTCAACCGGGCCTCGAGCATCGATTCGTACAGCGGCAGCCGGTCCAGCAGCAACCAAGGCCCGGGCACCGGTAGCGCCTGCCCGCGCAGGAACACCGGGTTGCCCGCCGACATCACCAGCCCGGCCATCGCGGTGATCGCCGCGAGCCGGGCCGGGACCAGGCTCCACAGCCACAGTGCGGCCGCGACCGCCAGCACCAGCAGGGCCCAGCCGAAGTAGGCGTTCTGTTCGGTCGGATTGGGTACCGCCTGGCCCGGGTGCAGCAGGTGGCCACCGAGCGACTGCCGGGGCAGCGCGGTGAAGGTCGACAGGTCGTTCCCGGCCGGACCGTGTCGCAACGACCGGTAGCTCGCCGGTCCGGTGAACTGCACCCAGAGCGGGTAGCCGACCAGCGTCACCGCGACCGCGGCGCCGACCCCTAGACCGGTGGCCAAGGGCCGCAGCGCCGACCGCAGGGTGGCCGGCCGCACGAATGCCCACGCCAGCCCGTACACCCCGAGCCCGGTGGCCAGGATCAGCAGTGGTTCCTCGCCGATCAACACCTGCCAGGCGACCAGCAGTCCGACCAGCATCCCGTGCCGGAGCGTCGCCCGCCGGTCGGGCGCACGGGTCAGCCGAACCAGCTGGTCGATGATCAACGGCAGCAGGAAGGTGGCCGTGAAGTTCGGGTGCGCGAAGGCGTGGGAGACCACCGGTGGGGCGAAGGCACAGAACCCGCCGCCAACCGCCGCCGCCCATCGGGAGCCGACCAGGTGCCGGGCGAACAGGAGGTACCAGCACAGCGCCGTGCCGGCCAGGCCGAAGGTGAGCACCACGGCCCAGGTGGCCGTAGGGCCGCACAGCCAGGTCAGCGGGGCCAGCGGCACGGCCAGCCCGGGCATGCTGGTGTTGCCCATCAGGTTGACCCCGTCGGGGTGGTTCTGCAGCGCGCTGAACAGGATCAGCTTTCCGTGCGCGAGCGCATCCGCGTGCACCGCGAAGAACCACTCGAACAAGGCCTGGTCCCGGCCGCTGTCCCGTAGATACCCGGTACCGGGTGCCGCCCACAGTCCCCGGTAGAGCCCGAATGAGGCCAGCAGGTAGCCCACAGCCACCACCAGGCCCGCCGGCCCGCCGCGCCGCCTGGGCCGACAGGGTGGTGCCGGCGGCGCCTCGACCGGTGCCTGGGCGGTCAACGGACTAGGCTCCTGTCCTCCGCGATGTGTGCCGGTCCCGACCTTAGAGGCCGTACCCCGCCGGTTCGAGCCGGGCCGCGGCCGCCACCGAGCGACCTACCCGAAACTTGGTCGGAGATCACCCACACAGGTGGTGAAACGCGCTGATGGCCCGTCCCGACGAACCGGCCGGTGGTCAGCGGGCGATAGCCTGTTACCGCCGTCACCCCGACGGCCGCGCCAGCGATGCGATGAGGAGTGGGCATGCCGCAAGCGGGCTCCGCGAAGGAGGGCCCGGGCGATCGTGACGGGTTCGCCGCTCCGGACGTCTGCGGTGCCGCGCTGGTCGATGAACACCGCGATCAGGTGGTCGGTCTGCTCGACGGGGTGCGGTTGCGGTGCGGAGGCGTGGACCTGCCTGTCGCCGACCACATCGCCGACTATCCCGCGGTGCACTCCGCGCTCGCCGAGTCCTGGGACGTGGTGCTGTCGGCGCTGAACGAGGCGTTGCGGGACGGCCCACCGGTGACCGCCGCGCCAACTGACCTATCGGCCTACGTCGCGCTGCTCGACGAGATCCGCCGCACCGAACACAACCTGATGCTGGCACGGCTCCGGCACCAGGACGCGTCGCTGGGCCGGGTCCGCGAGGCCCTTGCCATGCTGCGTGGGGCGCAGTCGACGGACGAGCTGATCGAGCTGGCCACCGAGGCCACCGGCCTGCTCGGCTTCGACCGGTCCATCCTTTCCCGCATCGAGGAATCGGCCTGGATCCCGGAGAACGTCTGGGTGGGCCGCGACCGGCAGTGGGCGCGGGAGATTCTCGAAGCCGGGTGTCGCGACCACCGGCTGCTCGACCGCACGCTGGTGGAGACCGAGATGGTCCAGCGCAAGGTGCCCATCCTGGTGCACGACGTCCAGGCCCGCCCCGCCGTGCACCGGCCGATCGCCGAGGCCTCGCTGTCCCGCTCGTACGCCGCGGCGCCCCTGATGGCAGGCAGCGACGTGGTCGGCTTTCTGCATGCCGACTGCTACTACCAGGGCCGCGAGCTCGACGGGTTCGACCGGCGGTTGCTCGCGACGTTCGCCGAGGGCGTAGGGCATGCGCTCGCCCGGACCGCGACGATGGACCGGCTGGCTGCCATCCGGGCCGGGTTCGACCAGCTCTCCGAGACCTTGGGATCGACCGTGGGCGAGCGGCTCCGGCACTGCGGCCCGGTGCCGAGGCCCCGCGCCGCCGTGTCCTCGGGCGGCGCCACCCAGAGACACGCCGGCTACCGCCCGACCGGCGGCGACGGCGGGCGCCTGACCCGGCGCGAGTTGGAGGTACTCGCGCTGATGGCGTCCGGGGACACCAACGGGCGGATCGGCAGGCGGCTGGTGATCTCCGAGGGTACGGTCAAGACACACGTCAAACACATCCTGCGCAAGCTCGGCGCGGCCAACCGGGCCGAGGCGGTGTCCCGCTGGCTCGGCATGGAGTACGAGCGTGGCGGGCGGGGCGCGGCACCGGGCCTGGGGAGGTTCTTGTGATAGCCAACTTGTTGTTCTTCGGTCTCTGCGGGCTGGGCCTGATGACGGTCGGTCTCTGGGGTATGCAGCGGGCCGGTCAGCTCAGCGCGGTGGAGGGGTGGGACGAGCAGTCCCAGGCCCGCCGTCGGGCTGTGATACGCCGGGGCTGCGCCGTGTGCATGGCAGTCGGCGGTGTGTTTCTCGTGCTCGCGGCGGCCTCGCCGTTCCTGTCACCCGGACCCTGAGGAGTTCACCATGCCGTTGGAACCGGCAGTGCCGACCGTCGAGGTCATCCCGCCCGATATCGACATCGACGACGTCACCACGCTGCTGGGCGACGCTGCCGTGCTGCACCAGTTGCGGCTGGCGGTGCCGGCCGGCCAGGTCACCGTGCTGATGGGTCCTTCCGGGGTCGGCAAGACCACCCTGATCAAGCACATCGTCGGGTTGCTCGAGCCGTCCGAGGGCACCGTGCGGATCGGCGGCCGCGACATCTGGGAAATGACCCCGGAGGAGCTGCGTGAGGTACGTCGCGGGATCGGTGCGATGCTCGGCGGGCACAACCTCTACGGAACCTCCATCTTCAGCTCGTCCACCGTGCTGGAGAACCTCACCTACACCCTGAAGATGCACGACGTCCCGCTCACCGAGCGGCACGACCGCGCGATGGCCCGCCTGCGCGAGGAGCACCTGGTCGAGGAGTTCGACCGTACGCCGGCCGAGTTGCCCGCACACGCGTGCAAGCGGCTGGCCCTGGCCCGCGCCCTGGTCACCGACGCCCCGCTGGTCG
Organism: Pseudonocardia sp.; assembly: GCA_029263115.1. Classification (GTDB taxonomy): domain Bacteria; phylum Actinomycetota; class Actinomycetes; order Mycobacteriales; family Pseudonocardiaceae; genus Pseudonocardia. Next base: position 18,460 of record JAJCYC010000022.1, read on the forward strand.
TGCTCGACGAGATCGATGTGGGCCTGGACGCCCAGCACAGCTCCGCGATGGTCACCGGCATCCGGTCGCTGCGTGAGCGCACCGGATGCACCCTGCTGATGACCACCCACAACCTCAGCCTGGCCCGGACCGTGGCGGACAACCTGGCGGTCATGGTGAACGGCCGGATCGTCGCGTTCGGCCCGCCCGAGGAGGTGTTGGAGGGTATCGAGTCGACGGACGACTTCGACCGGAAGTTCGAGTTCTCCGACTACATCGGTCCGGAACGGCTGGCGGCGGCCGAGGCGGCGGCCGAGCGCAAACGCCCCCAACCGAAGTTCCTCAAGATCGACCCCCAGATCCTGATCATTGCGCTCGTCGCCATCGCGCTGATCACCACCGTGTTCCTGGCGCTGCGCATCTTTGCTCCTCCGGGCGCTCTGCCCGGGCCCTGAGCGGCCGGGTATCGCTAGATACAGCTCAGCGGTACCAGCGCGGACGTGGCGCTCGGCCGCGGTTCGAGGATCTGCAGGGTGACCGAGGAACCGCCGAGCGGCGGTGTGCTGGGCGACCAGACGAGGCCGACCTCGACCTCGTAGCTGTAGGCCGCAGCGCTCACCGTCGCCACCGCCTGCGAGCCGTTCTCTCCGACCCACCGGTACACCACCCGGCCCGGTTGGCCGTTCGTGGTGAGCGTGCCGATGACCACGCAGACCGACGCGGTGAGTCGCGACTCGACCGCCACC
>JAJCYC010000023.1 GCA_029263115.1 Pseudonocardia sp.
CACGTTGAGCGACTCCACGCCGTTGTGCATCGGGATGGCGGTCGTGCCGTCCAGCTCGGCCCGGACCTCGGCGGACAGCCCGTCGGTCTCGTTGCCCAGCACCAGAGCCAGCCGAGGCGGCAACGGGTCGTCCAGCAGCGACCCGGGTGCGTCGCCGGCCAGGCCCAGCACGGTGACCCCGGCCGCGCGCAGTGCCGCGCAGCCCTCGACGGCGGTGGCCGCCCGCAGCACCGGCGCCCGGAACGCGACCCCGGCGGACGCCTTCACCACCAGCGGGTCGATCGACGGCGAGCCGCGGCGGGGCAGCAGCACCCCGTCGAGGCCGGCGGCGGTGGCCGTGCGCAGCACCATCCCGACGTTGGCCGGGTTGGTCACCGCGTCCAGCACCAGCAGCGAGCAGCCCTCGTCTGGGCCGAGCGCGGCGAGGAACTCGGTCACCGGGCGCATGCGCGGCGCCACCACGTCGGCCAGCACGCCCTGGTCGTGGCGGCCGTTGCCGGCGAGCACCTTCACCCGGTGTGCGCTGGCCCGCTGCACCGGCACGTCCCGGGCACGGGCGGCGGCCTGGATCTCGGCCAGCACCGCACCCCGGGCGGTGTCCGCGACCACGACCTTGTCCACGGTGAGCGAGCGGTCGGCCAGCGCCTCCAGTACCGGCTTGCGGCCGTAGACCGTGATGAAGGTGTCCTTCGGGCTGCGGGCGGTTGGCTGGGACGGGTACGGCACGCCGGCCAGCATCGCACCCGTCGCTGTCGGCCGGATCACGAGGCTCGGACAGGTCCGGAGCCGGGCGCGGCGCCTAGGATTGCGGAATGCCGGACCGCCTGTCGGCGCTCGACGCGTCCTTCCTGTACCTCGAGCAGCCGACGACCCCCATGCACGTCGGGGCGGTGGCGCTGTTCCGGCGGCCGCGCAACGGGCTGGACTACGAGGACCTGCTACGCCTGATCGAGCAGCGGATCACCCTGGTGCCCCGTTACCGCCAGAAGGTCCGACACGTCCCGGCCTTGCTGGCCCGCCCGGTGTGGGTCGACGACCCGGACTTCGACCTGACCTACCACGTGCGGCGTTCGGCGTTGCCCCGGCCGGGTTCGGACCGTTCGCTCAACGAGCTGACCGCCCGGCTGATGTCCCGCCCGCTGGACCAGACCCGCCCGCTGTGGGAGATGTACCTGGTGGAGGGCCTGGCCCGCAACCGGATCGCGGTGCTGACCAAGACCCACCAGGCACTGGTCGACGGGATCAGCGCGATCGACATCGCCCAGGTCATCCTGGACGTGTCGCCGACCCCCCGGGACGACTACGGCGAGCCCTGGACGCCGCGCCGGGAACCCAGCGGCATCCGCCTGGTCACCGCGGCGGTCGCCGAGTCCTGGATGCGGCCCGGCGAGGTGGTGGACAACGTCCGGGCGGCGGCCGGCGACGCGGCGGCCACCGTGGGCAAGGCGGTCGAGGTGATCGGCCAGGTGGCGAGCGTGGTGCGCACCGCGATGCGCCGGGCTCCGGCCAGCCCGCTGAACGTGTCGGTGTCGCTGCAGCGGCGGTTCGCGGTGGCCCGCACCGAGCTGGACGACTACCGGCGAGTGCGCGCCGCGCACGACTGCGCGGTCAACGACGTGGTGCTGGCCGTGGTGTCCGGGGCGATGCGCAACTGGCTGTTGTCCCGGGGTGAACCGGTGACCTCCTCGAGCTCGGTGCGCGCGATGGTGCCGCTGTCGGTGCGCTCGGAGTCTGACGCGGCGAACTCCAGCGCCGGCCCGCTGGCCGCCACCCTGGGCAACCGGGTGTCGTCGTTCCTGGTCGACCTTCCGGTGGGGGAGCAGAACGCGGTGGTCCGGCTGCACCAGATCGCCCACCAGATGCGGGCGCACACCAGCAGCGGCCGTTCGGTCGGCGCGGAGACCCTGGTGGCGCTCGGCGGGTTCGCTCCGCCCACCCTGCACGCGCTGGGTGCGCGCGCGGCCAGCGGGCTGTCCAAAAGGGTGTTCAACCTGGTGGTGACCAACGTGCCCGGCCCGCAGGTGCCGCTGTACGCGGCGGGGGCGAAGATGCTGGAGATGTTCCCGGTGGTGCCGCTGGCCAAGGGGCAGGCCCTGGCAATCGGTCTGACCTCGTACGACGGCGGGGTGTTCTACGGATTCAACGCCGACCGGGATGCGATGGGCGACGTGGAGATGCTCGCTGGGATGATCCCGGAGTCGCTCGACGAACTGGTCAGTGCGCTGCACTGACCAGAGCCGGGCCGACCAGCCGCCGGACCAGGAGGTAGCACCTGTGCGGATCTACGTGCCGGCCACCCTGCCGATGTTGCGCACGCTGGTGGCCGACGCGGTGCTACGGCCGATGGGCGGCACGGCCTTCGCGGTGACCCCCGCGCTGCGTGAGGCCTACGCCAGCGGCGACACCGACGAGCTGGAGTACGTGGCGATGCGCGATGCCGCCCGTGCCTGCCTCCGGCTGATGGCCATCGAGGCCACTGCGGACCAGCCCGGTTGGCACCGGCGGGTGGTCGTGTCGGCCGACGTCGAGGACGCGATGGCGACCGCGCGACCCGACCTGGACGACGCGGTGGTCCGGGTCACCGGCGAGGTCTCCGCGTCCGTGATCGCGGCGGTGCACATCGACGAGCCCGACGCGGAGTACGCGGTGAGCCAGGCCGCCGAGGTGGTCGACGCGGCGGACCTGGGCGATCCGGACGCGGAGTTCGTGCTGGGCAGCGCGGAGGACCACGAGCTGGCCTGGTACGACCCGTCCGAGCTGCCGTTCCTGCTGGAGCTGCTCGACCTGTAGCCGACCCGGCGACCGGTCGCCGCTACAGCCGGGCCAGCCGGTGCTCCAGCATCGCCCGCCAGCTCGCCGCCAGTTCGGGCCGGGCGATCGCGCGTTCGACCAGCCGGCGATAGGCCGGATCCTGGTCCGGCAGCGGGCGGGCGTGCGCGGCCGCGTGCAGCTCGGCGACCGTGGGCGCGGCCGGGTCCCGGGCGATCAGCGTCATCGGGCCGGCGGTCGGTACCCGGCCCGGCCGTAGTACCCGCAGGTACCAGCCGCAGCGTCCCGAGCGCAGCATCGCCGGGATCACGTCCTTGCGACCGACCCGCATACCCAGCTTGTAGCAGGGGGACCGGGGCTGGGACACCTGGACCTCCGCCGGACCCCAGGCCCAGCGGTCGCCCAGGCGGACCTGGTCCTCGGTGGCGCCGAGGGTGCTCAGGTTCTCCCCGACCTCCCCGACGGCCAGGTCGAAGCCGTCGGCGCGCCAGCCCGGGTAGTGCTCGAACGGGTAGACGTACACCGCTTTGTCCGGGCCGCCGTGCACGGTGAGGTCGGCCTGACGGTCGCCGGCCAGGTTGACCGTCGACAGCTCCAGCTCGGCGTCCGCCACCGGTTCCTTGACGATCGCGCTGAGCACCGCTCGGCCACCGTGCTCACCAAGGGCCGAGGGCCGCCCGGCGTAGACCGCCCGGACGGCCAGGTCGGTCACCGGGTGGCCACCTGGTCGGCCGGCGGCGGGTCGATCTGCACCGGCTGGCCCCAGTCGCGGTAGCGGGCGTCGAGGGTGAATGTGCCCTGGTCGCCGGGCAGCGGCTGGTCCACCAGCACCCGCATCGTCCGGTTGGCGGCATCGAGCCACAGCGTGTAGTCCAGCGTGGCCAGCCCGGACTGGGCGCTCTGCTGCAGGCTCTGCTTGATCGCCGGGTCGGTCTGCCGCTCGGCGGCCTTGGCCAGGTCGACCCGCAGCTTGTAGCGCATGGCCCGCGCACCGTCCAGCGGCTCCTCGACCGACTCGACGATGGTCACCGCGTCGCCGAACTGGGCGAAGGACTTGGTCGGGTCTGCGTTGTCCCGGATGGCCTGGATCAGCTGGCCGAACTGCGCGGACACCGGGTCGGCCGAGTTCGGCTCGACCTTCAGCCAGGTCTTCCCCGGCGGCAGCGCCCCGGCGGCGTTGGCCGGAGGACGGACGAACGCCGCGTCCGGCAGCACCACCAGGCCCAGCTCGAGCGGGGGCTGGTTGCCCGTCGAGATGCGCTGGGTGATCTGCATGGACGGGCCGACTTCGTCGTAGCGCAGGGCGCCGTCACCGCTGATCCCGCTCTGCAGCGCGCCGTTCAGCCCGCCGCTGATCGCGATCTTCGCGGTGCGGTCGGTCTTCTGCTGCGCGGCGGTGGCCGCGCCGAGCTCGGTCAGCGAGGTGTACCTCGGCAGCGGCGCGTCCGGTGCTGGCGCCACGCCGGGCGCGGGGGCCGTGGCGGTACCCGACCCGTCGCCGCAGCCTCCCAACAGGGCGGCAAGCGTCAGGACGAGCAGCGGGGCGAAGCGGCGCATGTGCGGACCTCTCGGAGGAGTCATCAGGGGTCACCGTATCGGCCCGGGGCCGTGACCCGCGCCGTGACGCTGCCCGGCGAGCGCCACCAGGACCCGGCGCAGGGCGGCAAGCCTCCCGGGTCGCACCCCGCTCCGCGCGGCGAGCGCGTCGAGCGCGCACTCCGGGTCGGCCGGTGGGCCCAGATGGCCGCAGCCGCGCGGGCAGTCGTCGGTGGCGGCGTCAAGATCGCCGAACGCGGTGAGCACGTCGTCGGCGGTGACGTGGGCCAGCCCGAACGACCGCACACCCGGGGTGTCGACCACCCAACCGTCCGGGCGGTCCGGCTCGCCCAGCGGCAGGGCCACCGCGGAGGACGACGTGTGCCGCCCCTTGCCGATTCCGGACACCACCCCCACCGCCCGGTCGGCGTCCGGCACCAGCGCGTTGACCAGCGTCGACTTGCCGACACCGGAGTGGCCGAGCAACGCCGACACCTGACCGGTGAGGGCCGCACGCAGCTCGTCGGGCGGGCGGTCGTGCCGGGTGACCACCACCTGCAGACCCAGCTCGACCCAGGGCGCCGCGGCGGCCGCCGAGTCGCCGGGTTCGTCCGTTCCGTGGCTCGGGCTCGCCACCAGGTCGGCCTTGGTCAGGCACAGCAGCGGCCGCAGACCGCCGGCGTACGCGGCGACCAGCGCCCGGTCCACGAAGCCGAGGCTCGGTGGCGGGTCGACCAGCGCGGCCACCACCACGAGCTGGTCGGCGTTGGCCACCACGATGCGCTCGTACGGGTCGTCGTCGTCGGCGGTGCGGCGCAGCATGCTGGTCCGTTCGACGATCCGCACGATGCGGGCCAGGGTGTCCACCCGGCCGCTCACGTCGCCCACCAGTTCCACCCGGTCGCCGACCACCACCGGGCTGCGCCCCAGCTCGCGGGCCCGCATCGCGACCACGCGGGCCGCCGGGTCGAGGTCGGGTACGCACGTCCAGCGGCCCCGGTCCACCGCGATGACCATCGCCGACTCGGCCCGGGCGTGGTCGGGGCGGCGCTTGCTGCGCGGACGCGAACCGCGTCGCCCGGGCCGCACCCGGACGTCGGACTCGTCGTACTCGCGCGGCCGGCTGTGCCCGGACGGTGAGCTCGCAAGCTCACTCACGCGAGCAGCGCCGTCCAGTCGCGGACGAAGTCGGGCATCGTCTTGGCGGTGGCCCCGATGTCGTCCACCGACAACCCGGGGACCACCAGCCCGAGCAGCGCCCCGGCGGTGGCCATCCGGTGGTCGGCGTAGGCCCGCCACGGCCGCTCTGCCCGGGCCCGCAGCGGCGCCGGCCCGAGCGCCAGGCCGTCCGCGGTCTCGGTGGCGTCGCCGCCGATCGCGGTCAGCTCGCGGGCCAGCGCGGCCAGCCGGTCGGTCTCATGTCCGCGCAGGTGCGCGATGCCGCGCAGGTGGGACGGGCCGTCGGCCAGCGCGGCCAGCGCGGCGACGGTGGGCGCGAGTTCCCCGACGTCGTGCAGGTCGACATCGATGCCGCCGACCTGGTCCGGGCCGCGCACGGTCACCCCGTCCGCGCCGTGGGTGACGGTGCAGCCGATACGGCGCAGCACGTCCAGGATGGCCACCCCGGGCTGGGTGCTCGCCGGCGGCCAGCCGGTCACGGCGACCACGCCGCCGGTGGCGGCCGCGGCGGCCAGGAACACCGCCGCGTTGGACAGGTCCGGCTCCACCACCCAGTCGCGCGGGGCCACCGGCCCGGGGGAGACCCGCCAGCGGTTCGGCTCGGCGTCGTCCACCCCGATCCCGGCCGCCCGCAGCATCTCCACGGTCATCGCCACGTGCGGCAGCGACGGCAGCGGCTTGCCGTCATGCACGACCACCAGACCCTTGTCGAAGCGCGCGCCGGACAACAGCAGCCCGGAGACGAACTGCGAGGACGAGGAGGCGTCCAGGGCCACCTCGCCGCCGGGCAGCCCGCCGCCGCCGACCACGGTGAACGGCAGCGCGTCACCGTCCACCGTCGCGCCCAGGGCGCGCAGTGCCACCAGCACCGGCCCCATCGGGCGTTCCCGGGCCCGGGGGTCGCCGTCGAAGCACACCGGACCGTCGGCCAGGGTGGCCACCGGCGGGACGAACCGCATCACCGTGCCGGCCAGCCCGCAGTCCACCAGCCCGCCGCCGCGCGGGCCCGCGCTCCCGTCGACCACCAGCCGGGCGCCGGTCGCGGTGATGGCCACCCCCAGCGCGCGCAGCGCATCCACCATCAACGTGGTGTCCCGGCTGGCCGCCGCGCCGCTCACCGAGCATTCCGTCCCGGCCAGCGCGGCCAGCAGCAACGCGCGGCTGGTCTGCGACTTGGACCCGGGTACCCGGAGCCGGCCGTGCACCGGGTCGGCGGCGGTCGGTGCGGGCCAGGGCACTGGTGGGGAACTCACCGGCCCATCATTGCGCACCGCGTGGCACGATCGAGAGATGTGCGGCCGGTACGCCTCGACCCGGTCGGCGGTCAGCATCGCCGACGAGTTCGCCGCCGTGGACGCCACCGGCGAGGACGCGCCCGAAACCGACTACAACGTGGCGCCCACCAAGCCGGTGCTGGCCGTGGTGGCCCGCCATCCCCGGGACGCCGACGGCACCCCGGACCCGGCCCGGACCGAGCGCAGCGTGCGGGTGCTGCGCTGGGGGCTGGTGCCGTCCTGGGCGAAGGACCCGTCGGTCGGCTCCCGGATGATCAACGCGCGGGCCGAGACGTCGGCCGGGAAACCGGCGTTCCGCAAGGCGCTGGCCGCCCGGCGCTGCCTGATGCCGGCCGACGGCTGGTTCGAGTGGCAGCGGTCCGAGGCCGCGAAGCAGCCCTACTTCGTCACCGGCACCGACGGGGCGTCGCTGGCCATGGCCGGGCTCTGGGAGTTCTGGCGGCCGACCGACGGCGGTGATCCGCTGGTCAGCTGCGCGGTGCTGACCACCGACGCGGTCGGCCCGCTCGCCGGCATCCACCACCGGATGCCGTTGCTGTTGCCGCGGTCGGAGTGGGCGGCCTGGCTCGACCCGGATGCCGCGCCGGCCGAGGGCCTGCTGGCGCCGCCGTCGGAGGAGCTGGTCGCCGGCCTGGAGCTGCGTCCGGTCTCGACCCGGGTCAACAACGTGCGCAACCAGGGTCCGGAGCTGTTGGAGCGGGTCGAGCCCGGCCCCGGGGCGTTGGAACTGGACCTGCTGGTCCCGGACCACCGGTGACCACCCACCAGGTCGACACCCCGCACGGGCCGGCCCGGGTGGCGCTGCACTGCGTGCCCGAGGGCCGGGCCGCGCTGCTGCTCGGGCACGGTGCCGGCGGCGGGGTGACCGCCCCGGACCTGGTCACCGCCACCCAGGCGGCGCGCCGCGCGGGGGTGCACGTCGCGCTGGTCGAACAGCCCTACCGGGTGGCGGGCCGGCGGGCCCCGGCCCCGGCCCGGCAGCTGGACGCCGCATGGCTCGCGGTGGCGGAGTCGCTGGGCGGCGGACTCTTCCAGGACGTCCCGCTGGTCTTCGGTGGCCGGTCCTCGGGCGCCCGGGTGGCCTGCCGGACCGCGGCCGAGGGCGATGCGGTGGCGGTGCTGTGCCTGGCTTTCCCGGTGCACCCGCCGGCGAAGCCGCACCAGGACCGCACGCCGGAGCTGCACGGCGTGGAGGTGCCGGTGCTCGTGGTGCAGGGCGCGCGCGACCCGTTCGGCTGCCCGGCGCCCGGGCCGCACCGCGACGTCCTGGTGCAGCCAGGTGACCACTCGCTCAAGGGCGACCTGGGCGGACTGGGCCGCGCGGTCACCGAGTGGCTGGAACGGGTGCTGCGGCCGCTGTGAGCCGGGCACCCGGGCGGACCCCCGGGTCGGGCCCCGGGTCAGACAGATGCCTGGCCGCCGTCCCAGGTGATCCGCAACTGCTCGTCGACCCCGGTCAGCCGGATCGACAGCACCTCGGAGTGCTCCGACAGGCGGGCTGGTCGCCGATCCGGCCGACACCCAGGCAAGCGTCGCCCTGATCAGGGGGCCGGGGCGGTGACGGTGAACGAGGAGATCATCTCGGTGAGGGTCGGTTCGTCGTCCTCGGCGTGCTCGGTCAGACAGCTGCCGACCAGGGCGTACACGCTGCGTACCCCGGTCTGCGACCGGTCCGGGCCCTCGGTGGTGACGGCGAGTTGGCGGACCATCCGGCCCTCCAGGAGCAGGTCGGTGCGCCGCGCCGCGCTGGGTAGCTGCTCGTCGGTCTCCGCGCCGTCGACGCCGATGGCCACGATGTTGGTGGCGCCGGCGCCGAGCAGTGCCTCCTCGGCGAGGTCTCCCAGCGACTTCTCGGCCGAGACCCGCTCGCCGTAGACCACCAGGTTCACCCGGAAACTGGCGACGTCCGATCCTGGCGGGGCAAGGAATGCGATCAGCCCACCGTTCGGCTCGATCGCCGACCAGTCGGCGGGTACATCGATGCGGAACGGGCTGACGCCCGGCGAGACCGAGTTCGGCCAGCCCACGTTTTGCATCGACCCGGCGCGCATTGATCCAGCCCGCGCCGAGCCGGCCTGCACAGCCTCGTCAACGTCCATTCGCCGTACTTTAATACCCTCTTATCGGGGGGAGCACGTCTGCCGATGCATGGTTGCACAGATCGTCACGCAAGGTGATCTGAGACCACCCTGTCGCGGGTGACGAGCCTCACTCGACACGACGCGGTGGGTCGGGTCGGGTTCCACTCGCGGGCATTCAATGCTCGGCCAGCCAGCGCCGGTAGCTCGTCGTCCGGGACAGTGTCGCGAGCCCGAGCCAGATGGCCGCCAGGCCCCCGGCCGCGGCCGCCGCGGAGCGGTAGTCCAGCGGCGGAGCCCAGGCCAGCACGTCCTGCAGCCAGGCCGAGCCGCACACCGCGACCGCCACCAGCACCGCCCCGAGCACCGGTCGGCTCAGCCAGGGCAGGCGCCGTGAGGAGATCACCGTGTCGACCACCAGCGCCCCACCCAGGAGCAGGAACGGCACCGCCGAGCGCGGGAACCCGGCACCGGCCAGCAGGCCCCAGGCCACGCACCGGTAGGCGAGGTAACCGATGGTGATGGTGGTGGCGGTCCACCGGCGCCCGACCGTCCAGCGGGCCACGACCAGCACCAGCATGGCCGCGACGATGATCCAGGCCAGGTACACCCAGGCCGGCACCGGCAGCGCGAAGGTGAGCATCGAGTCGCGGTCCACCGGGCGGCCGATCTGGTCGGCCGTGAACTGCAGCAGGCTCGGCTCGGCCTCCGGGCGGCCGGCGTCCCAGGACATCACTGCGACCACCCCGTACTCCTGCTGGCCGGCCGGGAACATCACGTTCTCCAGGAAGAACAGCCACAGCAGGCCGAGGACGGCGGTGCGCTCGTGGCCTGGGCGGCCGTACCGCCACCAGCCCCGGATCACCCCGCCGATGGTCACGGCGGTGCCGAAGTACAGCATCGCGTGGGTGGGACTCCACGCGGTGATGTCCAGCCCGTCGAGCCGGTGGTTGATCACATCGGCGGGGATGGCGACCAGGAACACCGCCATCCCGGCCTGCATCAGTCGCAGGGCGCGCCGGTCCACGCCGTAGCCGGTGTAGGTGTGGAACGCCACCAGCCCCAGCGCCAGCGCGGTGCCCATGGTGTTGAGCAGGTGGGGCGGCGCCAGGTCGTCGCGCAGCCACCGGAAGTGCCACGACACGTCCCAGGTGGAGCCGACCATCTTGAGCAGCAGGGCCACCAGCCACAGCCGGTAGACCCGAACCAGCATGTCGTCGGGCAGAACGCGGCTGGGTAGCCCCGGGGTGACCCAGGCTCGCCACAGCGAGTAGGCACGGGTCAGAACTGGCTCGGTCACCAGGACATGATGGGTGCTGGGAACCCGCTGGTGAAGAGCAAGCCCTCCCCCGATCGGGGGGTGATTCCGACGCTCTACGGAACTGCTATCCATCGTTCGGAGTATTTTCTCAGGCTATCGGAGCGACTCGCGCGCCGGTCAGTTCGACCAGGTCGGTTGGCGCGATCTCCACCTCCAGTCCACGCCGGCCTCCACTGCAGTACACCGTCCGGTAAGGACTCACGACGAAGTAACGTAGGTTTTCGGGTCCGGGGACTTACCGTCTGTGCTATGGCGATCGATGGGCAGGTCGGGCGGTCGGTAGCGCGTAGGTATGCGGTGTTGCGTCCGTATCTGGACGAGCGGCAGCGCCGTCTGGTGCTGGGCGCCGAGGCGGCGGAACTGGGCCGGGGCGGGATCAAAGCGGTGGCCCTGGCGACCGGCGTGCATCCTGACAC
>JAJCYC010000024.1 GCA_029263115.1 Pseudonocardia sp.
GGGTCCTTGCGCGAGACGGTCAGTGTGAGAGCTTCCATCTCAGTGCCATCGACCCCATCCGTCACACACGCCACGCCGGTCACAACGCCACGATTCCCCAGGTCACAGACCCATCAGCCGACCTTTCCGGGGCCCTGGATCAGAACCGTCGCGCCCGGTATGCGAATCGGGGCCTGGCCGCTTCTGGTCGTTCTTGGCGCCGTAGTGGCGCTCGTCCTGCAGGCCATTCTCGCCGCACGGGCGGGGCTGCCGGCCAGCTCGGTGTTCCTGTGGTCGATCATTGCCTGTCTGACGGGGCTGATCGGCGCCAAGTTGTACTACGTCGCGCAGCATCTGGGAACCACCAGGAACCGAAGGCTGCTACTGAACGGGATGTGCCTCCAGGGGTTTGTGCTGGCCGCCCTGGCCACGTTGGTCATCGGCGCGGTTGTTCTTCGGCTGCCGGCCGGGTCGGTTCTGGACGTATCCACGCCGGGCCTGGTCTTGGCGATGGGGATCGGGCGGGTCGGCTGCTTCCTGGGGGGCTGCTGCGCGGGTCGACCTACCGCCTCCCGGTGGGGTCTGTGGAGCTCGGATCGCAGCCTAGGGCTGCGCAGGATCCCGGTTCAACTCATGGAGTCTGCCTGGGCGCTGCTGATCGGGACCACGAGCCTCACCGTCGCGTTCACCGGTACGGCGGTACTGGCCGGTGTGCTGTTCGTCGCGGCGCTAAGCGCCTACGTCTTCGGTCGGCAGTTGCTTTTCCCGTTGCGGGACCTTCCTCGAAGGACCGCCCGCGGCAGGATCGTCACCATGGTCGTCAGCGCACTCGTGCTGTGCGCCGCGGTTGTGTTGCATGTGACCAGCTGAGTGCGCGTTACGGCGTGGCCGCCGAGCGATCGTCGAGAGCGAGGGGCGTCACCGCGGTCGCGATGTCGACCAGTCGACCGGAGCCGTGACGGTCACCAGCGACAAGCTGCTGACGGTAGTTGCGCGGGGAGCCGTCGTCAGGTCCGCGCACCTCCGGGTCCGTCCCAAGGGTGAGGGCGTCTCAACTCCAGAGCTGAGGCCGCAGACCCGGCGACGAGCTGGTCATAGGGAGTGCCGGACCCGACCCGTCTACTATCTGTTATAGTAGTAACGATCTTGCTTTGACCGCGATGCTGAAACCGTCCGATCCCCAGCGGACGATGAATCAGGTGCGGCTCGACTGCCCCCGACTGTCGAGGAGACCAAGAGAACATGGCCGAAGCCATGCGATACCTGCGGCGACGGCGCGAGCGTGCGCAACGCCGCGTCTTCGCGGTCACGGTGACCTGTGGGACGGGAGCGAGTGCGCTCGCGGTGGCATTCGCGGTGCTACTGACGACCGGAAGTCCAGCCTCGGTCGGCCCCGCTTCGGCGGAGCTCGGTCAGCACAGCCACCTCACCCCGGATGACAGTCATGCGCCGGATGCCGGCCCGCGTGCAGCGCCCGAAGCAAGCCCGCCGATGGTCGGAGCGCCTGGTCGCACTGACGGAGATGCGCTGCCTGATGCGCATTCGTCGCCCGGGCACGGGCATTAAGAGGGCGATGTTATGGACCAAGCATTGGCAACAGCCACCCGGGCCACTGGGTTGGTGACATTCCTGCTGCTCACCGGGGCTCTGGTCGGCGGGATCACCACTGCGGGTCGGGTAAGCGGACCAGGCTGGCCACGGTTCGCGTTGGCCGCCCTGCACCGCAACGTCTCGTTGCTGGCCGTGTTGTTCCTCGCGGTGCACGTCTCGGCGTCGATCCTTGATTCCCATACTCGCGTTCGCTGGTTTGACGTGCTCGTGCCGTTCTTGTCGAACGATCACCCGCTGTTGCTCGGCCTGGGCACCGTGGCGCTCGACCTGCTGCTGGCAGCGACCGCGACCAGCATGCTTCGGACTCGACTGAGCTTGCGGTTGTGGAGAGGCGTCCACTGGGCGGCCTACGCCAGTTGGCCGGTCGCGCTGCTCCACGGCGTGCTCATCGGCAGCGCAGACATCCGTCGGGTCTGGGTGCTCGGGCTGTACGTGGGCTGCGTCGCGGCGGTTTCGCTGGCGTTGCTGTGGCGATTCCGAACGGCGCGGAATCCCGATGCTCTCGCGGAACAGCCGACCAACGCGTCGCGGGTACGGCCTGTCACACACGGGAGGCGCTGAGCGTGAGTTCATCTCGTCATCCGGCTTCCGGTCTGACGCGGGCGCAACCGGCCCCGTCAGTGGGCTACTCGGCTCCGCCAGTGGCTCAACCGCCGCGAGTGCATCCGGCTGAACCGCTGCCCGTTCCACGACCCGCGTCGCGGCACTCGGTTGCGCCGCCAAGGCCTTCGCATCTCCGCCCGACCCGCTTCGCTGAGCGAGCCCCTACCCGATATTCACCTCGGCTTCTTGCCGGTCCCGCTGGTGCCGGCCGTCCTATGTCGCTGGCCGAGCACGAACGGCTTCACGGACAACTCCCGTGGTCGCGGTTCACCGGGAGTGAGGGCGGCGCTCGGCTTGTGGAGCTCATCGCTGAAGCAGGTTTGCGCGGCCGCGGCGGTAGCGGATTCCCCACCGCGCGGAAGATCGCGGCCGTGCTGGCGGCCAGTTCGAAGCGACGGCAGGTCACGGTAGTGGCCAATGGGTGCGAGGGGGATCCGACCAGCGGCAAGGACGTCACCCTCCTGCGTCAGGCGCCACATCTCGTGCTCGACGGCCTCGTGCTCGCCGCGCACGCGCTCGGAGCCACCCAGGCCGTGCTGTGTGTTCATCGCGGCAGCCCGCTGATTTCTGCACTGCAGAAGGCGCTCATCGAACGCTCCGACAGCCCCTGTCCGATGCACCTGGCCACCGTTCCCCGCCGTTACGTGTCCAGCGAATCGTCAGCCTTGGCCCGATTCCTGACCAGTGGTGACGCCCGGCCTACCGGTCCACTGACGCACACCGCGAGCCAGGGGGTGCACGGGCGCCCCACGCTGGTCGACAACGTAGAGACCCTGGCCCACCTGGCACTGATCGCGCGCCACGGCGCCGAGTGGTTCCGCCGGCGTGGCACTCAACCGTCCCCGGGGACCACCCTGGTAACCGTGGGCGGCGCGGTCAATCGCCCAGGCATCTTCGAGGTCGACCTTGGAACAGACATCGGCGCGATTCTCGGCATGGCCGGTGGCGCGAGCCGTCCCACCGAGGCGATCTTGCTCGGCGGGTTGGGCGGTCGATGGTTGGCCTGCACCTCGAACCTGAGGACGGCACTGTGCTTCGAGGGACACCGAGGCATCACGCTGGGTGTCCCATCGCTGGTGGTTCTGCCCGCCGACATCTGCGGACTTGCGGTGACCTCGACGATCTTGACCTATCTCGCCGCGGAATCTGCCGGCCAGTGCGGGCCCTGCAAGTTCGGTCTACCCGCCGTCGCGGCCGACTTCGCCGAGTTGGTCGCCGCCCGCCCAGACGCGGCGTTGCGCGAACGACTACATCGCCGACTCCACGTCATACCCGGCCGAGGCGCATGCTCCCATCCAGATGGCGCCGTACAACTGGCAACCAGTGCACTACACATGTTCGCCGCCGATGTCGCGGAGCATCTTGCCGGACGACGTTGTCGACGGTCGCCGGGATCATCGTTCGATCTTGTCCGCACCTTACCCGCATCCGCAGGAGGCTGGATTTGAGAACTGGTCGAACGACTGAGTTACGAATCGACCCGATCGCCTGTCAGGCTCACGGGCTGTGCCACGAGCTGCTACCCGAGTGGATCACCCGTGACGAATGGGGCTACCCGCTGCTTGCCGACAACGAGCTACCGCACGCCCTGGTCGCGCGTGCCCGACGAGTGGCCGCCACCTGTCCCACGCTCGCCCTGCGAATTAGTACCAGTCGAACGGCCCCGACGGCTGACCCTTCTCGATGAGTTAGGGAGAACCGCGTGAGCCGGTGAGAATGAAAGGCGATTGCCATGGTTCACATGCCCGGCATGGACATGAGCATGCCGCTGCTACCCACGTGGGCTCGGGTCTCGTGGGCGTTGGCACTACTCATCGCACTCGTTGTCCACCTGAGCCACGTCTACCGGATGTCCGGTCAGTATCGTTTGTGGGTGCTCGGGCATGTGATCATGGCGGCGGCCATGATCCCGATGTACATGCCCGAGATCACCGGTACCATTGGATTTACCCGGCTCGGGTTGCAGATATTCGTCTGCACGGCACTCGTCGCGGCCGCCGTGAGTATCGTCATGCGGCTCCGCGAAAACGTACTAAATCCGCTCTGGGCGATGCTGACACTAGACTTGGCAATCATGGCTTACATGTGGCTACCCGCCATGAGCCGACTTCCGGTAATCGATGTCCTGTTCGCGGTTTACTTCAGCTACCAGGTCCTGGCTTGGACACTCGGATTCTGGGACCGAATTCCGGTCCTGGACCGCTCCATGGCTGGAGGCAGGCATCGACCTGCGCCGGCGCCGACAGTTTCAGTAGTCAGCCTCACAGCTCACACCGGCTTCGCCAGCCGGGCCACTTCGGCGGTCATGGCCGCGAGCATGGGATACATGCTGATAGCAATGTAGTGCCACGATGTGATGCGGTGGGCCACTACCACGGCGTGGCGCTCACGGTGGGCCGTCGTGGTGCTGGCGCTGATCACCGAGCGGTTCTGGTCCTACTGGAGGCTGAACGCCGCATGAACCGGGCCGACGGATCCGCTCTGACTACTATAAGTGATCAAAGTCAGTGTTCCTGCTCTTGGTTTCCCTCGTACGTGCTTGTCAATAGCGCTGTCAGTAACTGTCACGGTCCACGATCGTTGTAACCTTGGGCGATTCAAGGCGGGAGAACTCAGATGGCTACGCCGCGCTGGCAGTCTCCGATCCATCGGTCCGCTCGTGCTGCGGCGGTGGGTACGGCGCTCGGGATGAGCATGTTGCTGCTCGCAGGCACGGCGGTCGCGCACGCACCTTCGATGTCGGCTGTCGATGGGACACCGTGCACTGCCGCCGCGACGGCGTGTGTCGACATGACAGCCAAGCGAGCCTGGTTGATCAAGGACGGCCAGGTGCTCCTCGGCCCGGTCCGCATCGAGACCGGGGGTCCGGGGAAGGAAACCCCCATCGGCACCTTCCGGGTGCAGTGGAAAAACAAGAATCACATCAGCGCTGAATACGGAACCCCCATGCCGTACGCGGTCTTCTTCGCCGAGGGTGGCATCGCCTTCCACCAGGGGACTCTGCGGCGTCAATCCGCGGGCTGCGTGCGACTCTCGGAGGCTGACGCGCTTGCATTCCACGACGTGCTCCAGATCGGAGACGAGGTCCAGGTTCAGCCCGGAATGACCGAGCCGAAGGCCTGAGGACCTCGTGCGGCCCGCATCGACATTCGGCCACCGCCGGCGTCGGGCAAAGATGCTGGTGGCCTACGCGGCGCTGGTGTCGGTGTTGGCCGGGTGTGCTGTCGGGCAGGACGCCGTGGCCACCGGTACGACCTTCACCTTCGTCGCCCCGGGTGGGCAGACCCGGATCTTCCACGACCCGCCTACCCAGCGGGGCACCGTGACCGGGTTGTCAGGGGAAAGCCTGCTCGAGCCCGGCGCCACCATCGGCCTCGAGGACTTCCGAGGCCAGGTGGTGGTGCTCAACGTGTGGGGGGCCTGGTGCGGGCCGTGCCGGGAGGAGATGTCCGATCTGCAGCTGGTCCACGAGCAGCTGCGACCGACGGGCGGGACCGTGTTGGGGATCGATGTGCGCGACGACCGGGACGCTGCCCGGGACTTCGTGCGTGATCGCGGGATCACGTATCCGTCGATCTTCGACCCTCCGGGGCGGTCGCTGCTCGCTTTGCGTGGGTTCCCACGCAACACCGTCCCGTCAACGATCGTGTTGGACCGCCAGCACAGGGTCGCCGCCGTACTGCTCACCGTGGTTCGGGTCAGTGAGCTGCTCCCGATCGTGCAGCGGGTCGCTGCCGAGCCGACCGCGCTGGCGCCCAGCGAGCCGCGCGAGCCGGGAACCCGCCTCGAAGGGCCGGGTCCCGCGGTGGAGTCGGT
>JAJCYC010000025.1 GCA_029263115.1 Pseudonocardia sp.
CGTTCCATCGGGATGTCGCGGCAGTAACCGTGGTGGCCGTGGACCTGCATGGCCTCCCGGGTGATGAACTCGGCCGCCTCGTTGGCCGCGATCTTGGCGTTCATCACGTACCGGGTGACCGGGAACCCGCCGTCGTTCGACTCGGCGGCCTTGATCAGCAGCAGCCGGGCGGCGTCGAACTTCATCGCCATGTCGGCGAACTTCCACTGGATGCCCTGGAACTCGCAGATCGGCCGGCCGAACTGCACCCGGGTGCGCGCGTAGACGATCGCGCGTTCCATCGCCGAGCGCGCGATGCCCAGCGCCATCGCCGCGTTGCCGCAGCGCTCCGGGTTGAACTGGCGCAACATGGCGAAGGCCGCCCGGGAGCTGGTGGGGTCGGGCTCGATCACCACCTGGTCGGGGTCGATGCGGACCCCGTCGAAGTACAGGTAGGACTCGGAGATGGCGTTGCCGCCCATCTTCGGCGGCATCTGCTTCTGGGTGAAGCCCTCCTGACCGCGGTCGATGATGACCGCGCCGATGCCCTTCGAGCCGGCGGAGCCTTCGGCCCGGCAGAACACCAGGAACGAGTCGGCCCGCATGCCGCCGGTGATGTAACACTTGTCGCCGTGCAGCCGGTAGCCGTCGCCATCGGGGACCAGGTAGGACTTGAGCTCGGTGACGGCGGAGCCGGCGTGCGGCTCGGACATCGCGATGGCGAAGTACCTGGTGCCGGCCGCCACCCCGGGCAGGAACCGCTTCTTGGTCGCCTCCGGCGCAAGCTCACGGATCGCCCGGGGCGGGCCGTTGACGAACATCTGCAGGATTCCGGCTCCGACCCCGATGCCGTAGGCCAGTTCCTCCAGGACCACGCACGACTCGCGTACGCCGTAGCCCATCCCGCCGTGCTCCTTCGGAGCAGTCAGGGAGAACAGCCCGGACTCCTGAAGCGCGGCGTAGGCCTCCTCGGGGAAGCGCCGATCCTCCTCCCAGCTGGCGACCGTGTCATCGTCGAACTGGGCCGCCACGGCGCGGGCCCGTTCCCGCAGCTCCCGCAGGTGCGGCTGCTGCTCCTCCGGAATGAGGTCCGGGAAACTGACCTCTTCTGTGCCCGTGCCCGTGCTGGTCGTTGTCGTGCTCATCAGCCGCACTGCTCCCTCCGAGCTGGCCATCGTTGAACCTGCTGGTACGTCTGTGGCGCCCGGTCAGGGTCGGGCGGACCGGCCGGCCGAAACCGGAGTCCCGCCGTGGGCCCCGCGACCCGGTGCGCGAACGGATGCTCGGCATCGCGGCGCCTCGGCGCTACAGTACCGTCCACAGTTAACCCTCGTTCCCGTCGAATGGCGAGATGTCGAAAAACCCTGACGGTGCCGCTCCGCGCCGGCCGATCGCCCGCATCGGGCCGAATCCGGCCGCTGACGGCGCCGCCCCACTCGCCCCACGACGCTCGGCGACCCGAGCCGCCGGGCCGGACAGCGTCGTCCGGCCCGGTCGGGACGGCGTCGTCCGGCCCGGCCGGGAGGGCGGCCAGGGCAATGCTCGTGAGCGCGCGATTCTCGACGCCGCGGCGCGGCTGTTCCACGAGAGCGGGTTCGATCGGGTCGGGGTGGACGAGATCGGTCAGCTGGCCGGCATCAGCGGCCCGGCGATCTACCGGTACTTCTCCGGCAAGGATGAGATCCTGGCCACACTTTTCGATGCCGCGATGGATCGGCTGTTGTTGCGCTGTGGTCAGCTTCCGGATGACCCGTTCACTGCGCTGGAGCGGCTGCTCGAGGCCCATGCCGAGTTTGCGCTCGAGGACCGGTCCCTGCTCTCGGTGTACGCCCGGGAGGAACGGTCGCTGACCGAACCGTGGCGGCGGCGCCTGCAACGCCGGCAGCGTGAGCACCTCGAACGGTGGGTCGACGTCCTGGGGCGTTGCCTGCCGAACCGATCGATGACCGAGCATCAGGTCGCGGCCTACGCGGCCATCGGGATGGTCCATTCGGTGGCCGAGTGGCCACGCTCGGCGCGCGACGCCGCGCTCACCGGGATGCTGGTCCAGCTGGTACGGCACGGTCTGACCGGCCTCGGCTCCTACGACCCCACAGGTTCGGCCGGCTGACCCTGATCGAGTGGCACCGGTTGGACGACCGGCCAATCTTGCGCGAGCCGCTATGGTAACGACGGTTCACATCGGCGACCCGAGGAGCGTTCGTGCCACACGATCAACCGGCCATCATGGGGGCCGCTGAGCTTGCGCCGGGGCGGAAGGTGCCCTATTCGTCCACCGAGCTGCACGTCCAGGCGGCCACCCGTGCGCTGGCCGACGCCGGCCTGGCTCCCGACGAGGTGCAGGGCCTCGTCTGCGCGGGCCCGATGACGAACGAAGGCTCGATCTTCCTGTCCGAGGACCTGATGGATTACCTCGGCCTCACCAACCTGAAGTTCCAGATGACCTGCCAGCTCGGCGGCGGGACGCACCTCGGAATGAGCCGGCTGGCCACCCGGATCGTCGCCGCCGGTGAGGCCGAGACGGTGCTGGTCGTCTCGGCGGGCAAGTTCCCGACCATCCGCGACGGCGGCCGGGACCTGATGTCGCTGGTGTCCCAGCGTGAGTTCGAGATGCCCTACGGCCCGTCGGTGCCCACGCTCTACGGCCTCATCGCGCAGGCCTGGATGCACGAGACGGGCCAGGGCAAGGCTGACATCGCCGAGGTCTCCGCGTCCCAGGACAAGTGGGCCGCGTTGAACCCGACGGCCATCGCGCACGGCGACAAGCGGATCACCGTGGCGGACGTGATGGAGTCCCGGCCGATCGCCGGGCCCTTCAACTTCTACCATTGTTCGATCCCCTGCGAGGGCGGCGGCGCCCTGGTCATCGGTTCGGCCGACCGCGCCCGGCGGGGTCCGCACCGCCCCATCCATCTGCTGGGGTTCGGTGAAGGCCACACCCACGGCTTCCTGACCTCGATGACCCGTCCGGGCCGCACCGGCGCCTCGATCTCGGGCCCGATGGCCTTCGAGCGGGCCGGCCGCACCCCGGCCGATGTGGACATCTGCCAGCTCTACGACGCCTTCGCCTCGAACCCCGCGATGATCCTCGAGGAGAGCGGGTTCGTGTCTCCGGGCACGGTCGGCGACTTCTACCGATCGGGCCGAGCCGACCCGGGCGGCGACCTCCCGGTGAACACCGACGGCGGGTTGATCCGCTTCGGTCACACCGGCACCTCGTCGGGCATATCCCAGATCCTGGAGGCCTACTGGCAGCTGTCCGGTCGCGCCGACGGCCGGCAGGTCCCGGATGTCGACACCGCGTTCGTGCACACCTACGGCTCCATGCTGTGCAGCCACATCAGCGTCGTCCTGGAGGGAGCAGCATGACCGAGACCGCCCAGCTGACCGGCCTGCACGACCCGGAAGCCCTGCCCGTCCTCGACGAGGTGAACCGGCCCTACTTCGCGGCAGCCGTGCGGGGTGAGCTGATCTTCCAGCGCTGCTCGGGCGGGCACCCGTTCCTGTACCCCCGGATGGTCTGTCCGGTCTGCCATAGCGAC
>JAJCYC010000026.1 GCA_029263115.1 Pseudonocardia sp.
CATCAGATACACGAAGAAGCAGGTCGACGCCCTGCCGATCACCAGGCACGACTTCCATGGAGAGTGGAACTACACCGTCGCGCCGACAACGGACGACACGCCGACATCAACCTAAACTATTTCGTCGCGAGCCCTTAGCGACCCCGGGCTCGGACCGGTGCCGGTGCCGGTGCCGGTGCAGCGTGGCGCGCTTGTGTGGTGTGATCGCGCTCACCACCTTTGGGGGGCTGGTGTCGACCCGTGATGTGTTCTTCGTACAGGAGCTGGCTCGCCTGCGTGGCTTCCGGAGATCACCTCGAAAGAGCTGATCCGGTTCTTCAGCCTGACCTCGGCGGACGAGGTGTTCCTGGGCTCGATGCGGCGCCCGGCGACGATGCTGGGTGTGGCGGTCCAGCTGTGCAGCCTGCCGTGGTTGGGGTTTGTCCCCGACGACGTGGCTGCTGCACCGCCGGCGGCGGTGGCCCGCTTAGCGGAGCGGTTGGGGGTTTCGGCTGGGGAGCTGGCCGGCTACGGGGGCCAGGACCAGACTCGCACCGATCACCTGCGCGCGGTGATTGAGCTCACGCCTCCGTGAGGCGCCTGAGAACAGCGCTCCGGCGGGTCGCTCAGCCGCGATGCCGGTGGGAGAACCGTAGGAGTCCAGGCCCGGGCGTCCAGAGGTCGGGCGAGAAGGTTCTCCGACGGCGGCCGGCCGCGCGGTCGAACCGCCCGGAGGAGTCGCGGTCAGCCGGCTCCTGCGCGCAACGCGGCAAGTGGCCCGGCGTGCAACCGCTCCTTGATCGTGCCCAGCACCCCCGGCTGCTTACCGGCCAGGACGTCCGCCCGACGCAGCGCGGCCGGCAGCACCTCGGATTGCTCCGCCACCTCGTCCACCAGCATGGCCGCGAGCGCCGCGGCGGCGCCATAGCGGGTGCCGTAGACCATCGCCGAAGTGGCGGTGGCCGGGGTCATCCGGGCCCGCAGCAGCTCCGTCATGCCGACCGTGAACGGCATGCCGAGGTCGACCTCGGGCAGGCACAGGTAGCCGCGGTCGGCCCGCATCACCCGGAAGTCGCAGGCCAGGGCCAGCATCGCACCACCCGCGTAGGCGTGCCCGTTGATCGCCGCGACGGTCACCGCAGGGAAGGCCAGCACCCGAGCGAGCAGGGCGTGCACCCCGTGCAGCAGCCGGTCCAGCGAGCCCTCGGGCGCCGAGCCCAACCAGTCCAGGTCCAACCCGTTGGAGAAGAACTTCCCCTCGCCGGTCAGCACCAGCCCGGCCGGCGGCTCGGCCCGCTGCACCTCGTCCAGTGCGGCGTCGATCGCGGCGACGCTGTCCGGCCGAAAGCGGTTCTCCCCCGAGCACATCCGCACCACGGTGACCGCGTCGAACCGCTCGACGGCCACCAGCCCGGTCGGCCCGCTCAGAACAACCCCGCCAGGAAGGTGGTGAACCGTTCCCATGCCTTCTTCACGTCGTCCACCACCGAGGTCGGTAGCTCCGGCGCGTCCGGCAGCGAGATGTCCGGGATCTCCGGCAGTGAGATGCCCGAGGTGGGCAGGCTCGGCCTGGTCGGCGCGGTCGTCGGGTCGTCGGTCTCCTCGGCCTGGGTGGTCCGGGTGGGGGTGGTCCGGCGGGTCGTCGCCGGGGTCTGGGTGGCGGTGGCCGACCTGCTCGGCTGGGCCGTGGTCGTGGTGTCCTCGTCCGAGGTGGCGAACGCGACGAACCCGATCAACCCGGCCAGGATCAGCGCGCCCAGCGCGATGAACAGGATCTGCCGGGTGGTGTTGCGGGCCGGCTGCTCCACAGCCGCGGCGACCGGCGCCCGCTCCGGCTCCTCCCGCAGCATCCGGACCGCCTGCGCGGCGGTGGGCCGGACCCCCGGATCCGGGTCGGTCATGGCCAGCAGCGCGCTGCGCAGGTTGTCCGGCAGCTCAGCCGGCACCGCGGGTGAGCGGTTCAGCCGGGCGCCGGCCGACTCGGAGGCCGTTCCCGGGTACTCGACCCGCCCGGTGACCGCCTCCAGCAGCACCAACCCGAGTGCGTACACATCCGCCGGAGGTCCGACGAACTCGCCCCGGACCTGTTCCGGAGCCAGGTAGGCGGGGGTGCCGAAGCCGGGTCCGCCGCTCTGCGCCGGACGGGCGGTACCGAAGTCGGCCAGCCGGATCCGGTTGTCCCGCCCGATCAGCACGTTCGACGGCTTCACGTCGCGGTGCACGATGCCCTGCTGGTGGACGTAGCCGAGAACCTCGCCGAGCGCGACCCCGATCCGGACGATCTCGTCGAGCGGCAGCTGCTCCTGGGCGGTCACCTCGCTCAGCGGCCAGCCGCTGACCAGCTCCATCACCAGGTACGGCTGGTCACCCTCGACGCCCGAGTCGTACACCGCGACCAGGCCCGGGTGCCCGAGGTTGGCCAGGGTGTGCGCCTCCTCGGTGAAGCGTCGGGCACTGTCCCGGTCGGTGTCCTGCCGGAACAGCTTGACCGCCACCGGCCGGTCCAACCGCAGGTCGGTGGCCCGGTGCACCTCCGCCATCCCGCCCCGACCCAGTAGCGCCTCCAGGCGGTAGCGGCCGCCGAGCACCCGTCCGGCCCCACCGGTGGCGCCGGCCGGTCCCGGTCCGGCGGCCGGCGGCCCCAGATAGCGGGTGGCGTCCGGGTCGTCCGGGCCGTTGCCGTGCTGCACAGGGCCTCCCAGCCTCGTCGTCTCGCCCTCGTCGTCTCGCGCACATCACAGCGCACGGCCGCCCAGCCGCCGCGCGCGGCCCGGGAAACCGTACTCAGCCACGCCGCCCTGCCGAAACGAAGACCACCATCGAGTGGCGTCCGGTCAGCCGCTCTCCGGCGCGGGCCCGTCGGTCGGCGGCTGGCCGCGTGCACGACCACGCGCAGTACCTTCATCAGCGACATCGCCGGGCTCCCTCCGCCGGTCGGCCAGTGTCCCGCGCGGCGGCCGCCCCGGTACCGGGGGCGAGCGGTGTGGTCTAACCTGGCCCGGTGGGCATTCTGGATCTTGCCGACCGGGCCTGGCCGGTGCTCGGCCACGTCGTCGGCCTACACACCAAGCTCTACCGGCTGACCGGCGGGAGGCTCGGCCACCGGATACCGGGGTTGGCCTCGATGCTGCTGCTGGAACACACCGGATCCCGCAGCGGCGTGCTCCGCACCACGCCGCTGGTCTACGTCACCGACGGCGCCGACCTGCTGATCGTCGCGTCCAAGGGCGGGCATCCGAAGCACCCGGCCTGGTACCACAACCTGGTCGCCCACCCGCAGACGACGGTGCAGGTCGGCGCCGAGCGCCGCG
This sequence comes from Pseudonocardia sp., assembly GCA_029263115.1. Classification (GTDB taxonomy): domain Bacteria; phylum Actinomycetota; class Actinomycetes; order Mycobacteriales; family Pseudonocardiaceae; genus Pseudonocardia. The sequence continues at coordinate 3,291 of JAJCYC010000026.1, forward strand.
CCGTGCGGGCCAGGGTCGCCGGCGCGGACGAGCGGGACCGGATGTGGGCGCTCGCGGTGTCGGCGTACGGCGGCTATGAGGACTACCGGCGGCGCACCGACCGGGAGATCCCGATCGTCGTCCTGGAGCCGCGGGCGCGCTGAGCTGCCCTATCCTTCGACGCTGTGCGCACCGACGATCCCGGCCTCCCACCCCCCACCCGGATTCCGGGTGTGGTGGTGCTGCGCGAGCTGGTCGCGCACACGGAGAACGCCGGCGTCCTGCTGTTGGAGGCCCGCAGCTACTCCCAGGGGTGCCTGCTGGAGTTCCTCGCCGTCGGCCGACCGGCGGCCGGAGACGACCGGCCGGTGCTGGGCCTGGACTTCGGGTCCGGGGTGCTGCACCCCGGCCCGGCCGGCCCGGCCGGCGCGGGACGCGCGCTGCACCGGCTGACCGACGAGGTGGCGGCACTGGCCGGCACGGTCGGGCACCGGATCCGGCTGTGGGTCACGCCGCTTCCTCCGGCCGAGGGGTTCGTGGTGGTCACCGACTGGCCGGCGAGAGGGATCCGCGGTCAGCGGGCGGACGTCTACGGGGAGGCCATCCGGGTCGCGGCCTGGGACTCCTTTCCCTGCCTGCCGGCCTGAACGACACCCGACCCGAGCCGCCGGTGCCCGGTCGGCGGGCGTCGGTGGGGCGTCAGTCGGTGGGGTCGTCCCCGTCCGGCCAGCAGCCCTCGCCCACCCCCACCGACACCCCGCGGATCGCGGTGCCGACGATCGTGTACCCACCGGTTCCCCCGTCCGGCAGGTGGCACCAGCGGATGTCGTCAGGATGCGCCCAGCGGCACAGCGCGTCGTTGACGATCGACACCGCAGCGGCGTGGTCGGCATGGCTCGCGTTCGGGCTGACGTAGATGGCCCGCTCCACGATGGCCCGCCCGATCTCGTCGGACCGGGTGCCACTCCAGTCGCGCACCAGCCAGTACGGCGGGTAGCGCGACGACGCCGGCGTCGTCGGGTACGGCGCCGGCGGTGGCCCGGCGGGCAGCGCCGACCGCCTCGGAACGGTCGCTGGTGGCTCGGGGAGCGTATGGGTCACGGTCATGGTTTCCGCCCGGTGGGGCCTTCGCGTGGCCGACCCGGATTCGTGGGGTGCGAGGCGTCATGTCTAGCGGCCGGGGAATGTTCGGGGAACCGCCGAAAGGCCGAAACCGGGTTGGGGCTCACCTGCACCGACCGTCCCGCCACCTGGGCGGAGAATGCCGGCATGGCGCGCAGGAGCCCTTCCCGGGCCCGGAGCGCGGCGGTGGGCGGTAGGTCCGGCCGCCGCTCGGCGTACCGGACCGCCGGTCGGCGCGGCGATCCGCCGGTGGGCGCCGCCGCCGGCACGGCGGGCGAGCCGACCGGATGAGGCCGGTGGGCCGCTCGCGGCCGGAGGTACCGTCAGGCCCGCGAGCACGCCCGGGGGGCGCGCCGGCCCGAACGGGACCGTCGTAGCCACGACCGCTCGCGGTGGACCTGGAAAGGCGGCCATGGCCGAGATCGACCTGGACACCCGCAACCGGCAGCGCCCGGGGACCGCCCGGACCGCCGCGGTGCACGACCGCGCACTGGAGCTGCACGGCCAGCGGATCAGCTACCTGGAGACCGGCGCCGACAGCGGCGGGCCCGTGGTGCTCCTGGTGCACGGCCTGGCCAGCAACCGCGGCACCTGGGCCGACATCCTGCCCACGCTGGGTCGGCATGCGCACGTCATCGCGCCCGACCTGCTGGGCAGCGGCGACTCGGCGAAGCCGGCCACTGCGGACTACTCGGTCGGCGCGCACGCGGCCCGGCTGCGCGATCTGCTGCGTGAGCTGGGGCTGGGCCGGGCCGCGGTCGTCGGACACTCCTACGGCGGTGGTGTGGCGATGACCTTCGCCTACCAGTTTCCCGAGCGCACCGACCGACTCGCCCTCATCTCCAGTGGTGGCCTGGGCCCGGATCTGACCGTCGCGCTGCGGGCGGCGAGCCTGCCCGGCGCGGCCCTGCTGGCGCACGCCCTGGTCAGCGTGGCGCCGGGCTGGCTGACCAGCGCGGCGCGCCGGGTCGTCACCGGTCTCGGGTGGGTACCCCAGGCCGACCTCGACGCAGTGGGCCGCGCGCTCGGGTCGCTGCGTGACCGCGACTCCCGGACGGCGTTCCTGCACACCGTCCGGGGCACGGTCACCTGGTCGGGTCAGCGGTTGGCCGCGACCGACCGGCTGTACCTGCTCTCCGGGGTGCCGGTCCTGCTGATCGCGGGCATCCGGGACAATTGCATCCCGTCCCGGCACAGCCAGGCCGCGCATCAGGTGCTGCCCGGCAGTCAGCTGGAGGTGCTCGACGCGGGCCACTTCCCGCACCACGAGCACCCCGACCAGGTGGCCGGCATGCTTGCCGAGTTCCTCACCGCCTACCGCCCGGCACGGCTCACCCGCGCCCGGGCCTTCGCCTGCTGACCCGGCCGCCACGGGCCGGGCGTCACGCCTGGGCGTCGTCCAGGCACCGGACCATGCCGCGGCTCACCGCGTCGATCAGGTAGGGCCGCAGTCGCCCGGCCGGCACGATCTCGTGCACCGAGCCGACCCGGCGCGCCCGCTCGATGCTGTGCTCGCTGTCGAACTCGTCGGCCACCGCACCCAGCTTCTCCGAGCGGACGCCTGCCCGGACCGCCGCCAGCTCGGTGCGTAGCCGGGCAGTCTCGGCGACCTGGCCGGCCTCGTCGGCCCGCTCCCCCGCCTCGGCGAGCCGGGCCTCCAGGGCGGCGACCCTCGGATCGGCTGCGGTGCGCTTGTTCACCTCGCCGGCGAACACCACCGCGGCCGCCGGCGCCCCGCCGATCACCGAGGCGTACGAGCCCTCGACGGCCGCGATCTCCATGTTGTCGTTGAGTGTCGCGGAGAACACCACGAATGCGCCGCCGTGGTAGCGGGAGACCACGCAGAACACGATCGGGCCGGCGAAGTTCACGATCGCCCGGCCGATCTCCGCGCCGTACTCCAGCTGCAGCCCGCGCATCGACTCCGGCGAGCCGTCGAACCCGGACAAGTTGGCCAGCACCACCAGCGGACGGTTGCCGCTGGCCGCGTTGATCGCCCGGGCGGTCTTCTTCGACGACCGGGGGAACAGCGTGCCGGCGGTCCACTGGGACGGTCCGTCCACCGGCGACAGTCCGCGCCGGGCCAGCGGGCGCGACTCGATGCCCAGCAGCGCCACCGGCTGCCCGCCCAGGTGCGCGTCGTACACCACCACCGAGTCGGCGTCGTGCATGTCGGCCCAGCGCTCCAGCGGCCGATGGTCGGCGTCCGCGACACCCTGCATCAGCGAGCGGATGTCGAACGGCTTCTTGCGATCGGCGTTGGTCTCGGCTGAGAAGATCTGCCCGAGTGCGGTGAAGTCGCAACCCGCCGCCACGTGCGGGGCGTGCCTGATGTCGCGGTCATGCGGATCGGCGGTCGGGGCCGGCCGGGGGAACCGGTCCCCCGGGCCCAGGTAGGTGTGCGCGTAGTGCGCCAGGAGCACGTCGACCGCGCCGGACAGGTCCGGTGCCCAGTACTGGGCCTGACCGTTCGGCCCCATGATCCGGTCGTAGCCGCCGATGCCGAAGTTGTCCTCGGCCGAAACTCCACCGGAGTAGTCCAACGACTGCTTCCCGGTGAGCACCATCGCCGAGTCCGGCGTCATGATCAGCACACCTTTGGTGTGCATCAGCATGGTCGCCTCGGCGTTCCAGTACGGCTGGGCACCGACGTTGATCCCGGCCACCACGACGTTGATCTCGCCGCCGTCCTGGGTGAACTCGATGATCCCGCGCAGCACCCGGGAGATCCAGTCCATGTTCTCCACACCGGAGTCGAACGCGATCTTCGCTCCGGCCGAGACCGCGAACCACTCCACCGGCACGGACAGCCGCCGAGCCAGGGTCAGCGCCGCCAGCACCCGGGCGCACTCCGGCTCGGCCAGCGCGCCCAACGCCTTCGTCGGGTCGCCCAGCAGTACCACCCGGGTCATCCCCTCGGGGTGGCGTTCGGTCTTGGTGCGCACCACCCCGAGCACGATGTTGGCAGAGTTGCCGCCGGGCGCGCGCTGCACGGGCACCGGCTGACCTTCGGCGTCCAGGTCGTACTCGATGAACGAGCCCGGTTCGCCGAGCCGGTCGGGGTTGCGGGTCAGCAGCGGGACGATCTCGTAGGGGTACACCGCGCCGCGGCGGCGGGCCCGGATCACTTTCTGGCCGTAGGAGTCCAGCTCGCGCAGCGGCGTGCTCGGCGGCTCGGTGATCCGCAGGGTGAACCCCGCGCCGGGCGGACGAGACATCCGCAGCATCAGCTCGCGGGGCTCCTCCGCGCCGGCCCCGTCGCCGGCTTGGACCTCGCCGGACCTGCGCGGCACCACCCATGTGCGGAACTGCACCATCACCTGTTCCAGGCCCAACCCGTCGGTCCGGGGAGCGAGCACCCGGACCACCTGGTCCAGCTCTGCGATCGGGATGTCGACCACCGGCCACACGTAGAGCAGTACCCGGTTCCAGGCCAGCTTGCCCAGCGCCGGGTCGGCGGAGCGGGCCGCCCGCAGGCTGTTCAGGCAGGCGTCCAGCACGTGCTCCAGTTCGGGCAGGCCGGTGATCTGGCCCTGCTCGTCGCGTAACGTGGTCAGCTCGCGGACGTCCGCCAACGCGATCAACCGCTGGTCCTCGGGCACCTCACGCCCCTGGGCCCGGAACAGGTGCACGTCGACCGCGGACGGCAGCCGGGTCAGGGTGAACGCGGACAGCCGCCACATCCCCAGCCGCTCGGCCACCATCGGGTGCAGCCCGCGCACGGTGCGGTCCTCGACCGGCTCACCGTCCGGTCCCGGCCGGAAGGTGAACCAGATCGTGCTGCTCTCGTCGTCGCCGCCGTCGCGGCGCACCGCCACCGCCACCCGCTCCACCCGCGCCGGGATGCTGCCCAGCTTGGCCTTGATCCGCGACGCCCGGGCGTCCGGGTCCACCCCGGCGGCCTGGTCGGAGGTGACGTAGAGATCGATCAGGACCGCGCGCCGCGCCGGTAGCGCGGCGATCATCTGGTTCAGGTCGGTGGACACCGTCCGGGGTGCGTCGGCCCTCGGGTCGTCCACCCCGGCCTGCCCGCTGGCCGTGGTGGCCAGCACGGTGTACTCCCGGTCGGCGTGCCGGTATCCGGCGACCAGCAGCGGCCGGCCGTCATGCTCAAGCCCGCGCACGTCGGTGACCGGCCGTATCCGGTAGTAGCGGCGGGTCATCACCTCGAGCATCGCCGCGTGGTGGTGCTCGGCGAACACCCCGAGGATCGGCTCCCCCGAGGCGACGATCTCGTCGATCTGCGCGGCCCGGGTGGCCGGCTCGTCGGAGAGGTGGTCGAGTTGCTGGCGAACCCCCGCCCGGACCCGGGACCGTTCCTCGGCGATCACCGGGACGTCGAAGCACCGGTAGCGCACCTGGCGGGCCAGGTCGCCGATCGCCGGGTAGCGCAGCTGGGTGGCGGTGACCAGCTGGTCGAGCACCTGCCGGTAGCCCTCGCGGGTGGCCGCGGTGGTCCGCAGCACGGACTCCGGGTGGCGCAGCCGCCACTGCAGCAGCTGGGACAGCGTCGGCACGTGCGAGCCGGCACGCCGGTGGGCCAGGAACATCCGGTACAGCGCCGGGCCCAACTCGGGCGCGTCAGCCAGATCGTGCACCCGGTAGTGCGCGAGCGCCCGGCGCAGCTTGATCCGGAAGGACTCCGGCAACGCCTCGGTGTCGGCATCGCGGGTGCGCAGGTAGGCGTAGAGATACTCCTGCGGGTTGCGGGCGGCCTCGGCGTCCACCGCGGAGACGTCGGTCAGCAGGTCGCCGGAGCTGTCGGGCAGCCGTCGGTTGCGGGACAGGGCGCACAGATCGGCGAAGATGCCCAGCACCCCTGCCTCGCCGGTGAGCAGGCGAGGGTCGTCGGCCGGCAGCTGCGCCTGGGCGGCGGCCAGGTCGGTCAGCAGCGGCCGGACCTCGCGCTCGTCGATGTCGAAGCCCAGCACCAGCGACCGCAGTGCGTCGAAGTCATCCGCGGCGGCGGCCCCCGGATCCCGGTGGGCGTCGGTGCGGGCCAGGGCCGCCAGATCGACCCGGGTGCCCGCCGCGGCGGGCACCCCGGGGGCGCTGCCAGCGGCGGTGTCGGACAGGTCGGGTTCCAGGCGGACCAACTTGGTGCCGCCGTCGACCTGGGTGTTGGCCGCGACGAGCACCTCCGCCACCCGCCCTGCGACCGGGGCCCGCAGTGCAGTCTCCAGCTTCATCGACTCCACGACGGCTACCACGTCGCCCTCGGCGATCTGGTCGCCGGGGCGCACCGGGACCGACACCACCATCGCCGGCGCCGGGGCACGGACCAGGCCCGCTTCGCCACCGGAGATCCGGTGCACCGCGCCGTCCACCTCGACCAGGTAGTCCGGTCCCTGGGCCACCGACAGCACGTCGAACCGCTGCCCGCCGACGGTGAGCCGTCGCTCGAAGCGCCCGGACCGCTCGACGTCCACGTCGACCGCGATGGTCGTTCCGCTGGCGCCGCTCTCCGTCGCGACCGTGCTGCCGTCCAGCTCCACCCGGTAGCGCGTCGGCCGGGACCGGGCCACCCGCAGCCGGTATGACTGGCCGGCGGCCCGCACGTCGACCTGATGCCAGGTCTCGTGGCCGACCTCCGGGCGGCCACGTTCGGCGGAGGTGAACAGCCGGTCGCGCTGGCGTTCGACGTGCGCGTCGTGCGCCTCGACCGCAGTCGCGAGCAGCGCCACGTCCAGCCGCAGCGGCGGGGTGTACCCGTCGGCCATCATGGTGTCCAGCCAGGTGGTGTCCAGCTCGCCGTCTCGGACTTCGGGGCGGTCCAGCAGGTCGAGCAGGAACGCCTTGTTCGTGGTGCCGCCGTCGATCACCACCGAGGTCTGGCGCAGGGCGCGGTGCAACCGGGCCCGGGCCTCGCCCCGGTCCCGGCCCCAGGCGATCACCTTGGCGATCATCGAGTCGTACTGCGGCGGGATCACGTCACCGGCGGCCACCCCGGGGTCCACCCGGATGCCCGGCCCGGTCGGCAGCGCCAGGTGCTCGATCCGCCCCGGCGCCGGAGCGAACCCGCGCTCGGGGTCCTCGGCGGTGAGCCGGGCCTCGATCGCGTGGCCCCGGGCCGGTGGCGTCTCGGCGGAGATCTCGTCCAGCCGGCCGCCGGCGGCCACGTGGAGCTGCAGCTTGACGATGTCCACCCCGGTGGTGGCCTCGGTGACCGGGTGCTCCACCTGCAGCCGGGTGTTGACCTCCAGGAACGACATCAGCCGGTCCTTGGGCTCGTAGAGGAACTCCACCGTACCGGCGTTGACGTAGCCGGCCGCCCTGGCCAGCTCGGCGGCGCTGCTGCGCAGCAGCCGCTCCTGCTCGGGGTCCAGCGCGGTGGACGCCGACTCCTCGATGACCTTCTGGTTGCGCCGCTGGACGCTGCAGTCCCGGATGCCGAGGGTCCACACGGTGCCGGTGGCGTCGGCCACGATCTGCACCTCGACGTGCCGCCCGCCACGGATCGCCCTCTCCAGGAACACCGTGCCGTCGCCGGCGGTCTTCGCGCCCTCCGAGGACGCCCGCTCGAAGGCCCCGGGCAGCTCCTCGGCGTTGTTCACCAGCCGGATGCCGCGGCCGCCGCCGCCGGCGGTGGCCTTCACCATCAACGGGAAACCGATGGTCTCGGCGTGCCGGCGGGCCTGGTCCAGGTCGGCCACCGGACCACCGCTCCAGGCCGCCAACGGCACACCGACCTCTTCGGCGAGCAGCTTCGACTCGATCTTGTCGCCGAGCCGGCGCATCACCTGGGCGGACGGTCCGACGAACGTGATGCCGAGCCGGTCACACA
>JAJCYC010000027.1 GCA_029263115.1 Pseudonocardia sp.
ATCGCAGCTTCGACTCGAGCACGACCTGCTCGGCCAGAGCGTGGTCGGCCGCGACGTCGACGTAGATGTGGCAATTGCCGGTCCCGAGCTCCACCGTCGGCACGCTCGCGTCGGGCAGCACCCGCCGGACCAGCCGGGTGCCGCCGCGCACCAGGATCAGATCGACCAACCCCCGGGCCGAGACCAGGTAGCGGGTGCTCGATCGTTCCTTGATGGGCAGCAGATGCACGAGGTTGACGGGCAGGCCGGCGTCGAGCAGGGCGTCCCGCAGTAGATCCACGAGCGCGGTGTCGGTGTGCAGCGCGGCCAGGTCGCCCCGGAGCAGGACCGCGTTGCCCGCCTTCAACCCGACACCGACGGCCTCGACGGTGAGCGTCGGCTGGGCGTCGTAGACCACTCCGACGACCCCCAGCGGAACCCTGATCGACTGACTGACCAGGTCGGCGGCACCGCAGGGCGCGTCGATGTAGACCTCGCCCACCGGGTCGGGCAGCTCCGCGACCCGGCGCAGCCCGTCGGCGAGGCCGGCGAGGCGACCCTCGGTCAGCAGCAGCCTGTCCAGCAAACCGGCGGCGAGACCCCCGGCCTGGGCGGTCCGGGTGTCGACGGCATTGGCTGCCAGGATCTCGTGGGAGCGGTTGACCAGCGCATCCGCGGCAGCGCGCAGGGCCTTGTTCTTGACCGCGGAGTCGTAGCCGTGTAGCTGCTCCATCGCCGCGCGCCCGGCGGCGATTGCGCCCAGCACCTGTTCGTGGGTCAGGGCCTGACGTCGGGGGGTCCACCCATCGGTCACGAACGCCTCCTGTCGACGTACACACGTGTCTCGTCATGATCAGGTCGAAGTCAGCTGTTCGCCCGGGTGCGACCTAGGTCTCAAGATCTGCATGTGGAGCGACGATCGCCGACGTTCTGTCTACACTAGGACGAGATGGAGATTATGTTAAGGGCGGCGCGGTGGTGGTCGGACTAGGTAGGAGCTTCGCGGTACGGACTCGGGCACGTCTGCGGGAGGAGATCCTGATCGCGGCACGCGCCGAGGTCATGGCGCGCGGGTGGCGCGGCCTGCGCATGCAGGTGGTCGCGGACGCGGTCGGCATCTCGCGGCAGACCATCAACCACGAGTTCACCAACAAGCAGGGTCTGGCCCGCGCCCTGGTGCTCGCGCTGGCCACCAGCTATATGGATAGCCAGCAGGCGATCGTGCAGCGCAGTGCGGACATCCACTCGGCTCTGCGCGACACGGTGGCCTACTCGCTGGAGCTGCTGGCTACCGATGGGTTGTTCAGGACGATGCTCGGGGTCGGCGGGAGCGACACCTACCTGCCGCTCTACACCACCGAGGGCGGGCCGCTGATCAGCCTGTGTGCCGACCGGATGACCACCGCGTTCGTCCAACGCTGGCCTGGCCTGGACGCGGTGCGGGTCCGCATCATCATGGAGATGATCAGCCGTCAGGTCATCAGCCACGCGGTGTTGCCGCTGAACCCGCCGGCGCAGGTCGCGGACGACACCGCGTCAGTGTTCGCTCGCTGCCTGGACGACCCGAATCCGTGAGAGTCCCCAGCCCACCCGGTCAGCAGACTGGAGAGTGCTCATGAGCCCCACGTCACCGGGTCCCACCAGGACGCCGAGGCCGTCCGCCATCGAGCCTCGGTGACCAGGTGAGCGGGCCATCTGTGGACCCGGCCCAGGAGCACCACTCCTTCGTGGCGGTGGACGCGCGCACCCTCGAGACCGTCGCGCCGGCTCCGGAACCTCGCACCGATCGGGACCTGCCCTCGCCGCGACCGCGGGGAGCGCGGGCGCCCAACGCGCCAGCGGCGGTCGCCGGGCCGACCGACGGCGCCCCTCCCCTCGACTTCACGGGCACCGCGCCGGGGGCCGGGGAGCCGGAGTCGAGCAACCGCTGGATCTGGGCCGTGGTGGTGCTGTCCATCGGCGGCTTCATGTCGGTGCTGGACAGCGCGATCGTCAATGTCGCGATCCCGGTCATCCAGAAGGACTACGGGTCCAGCACGGACGACATCGAGTGGATCGCGACGGCGTACTCGCTGGCGCTGGGCGTGATCGTGCCGGTGAGCAGCTGGCTGGGGGATCGCTTCGGCATGCGCCGCACCTACGTGTGGTCGCTGATCGCCTTTGCCGCCACCTCCATGCTGTGCGGGCTGGCCTGGGATCTCACCAGCATGGTGGTGTTCCGCATCCTGCAGGCGATCCCTGGTGGGATCCTGCCGGTGGTCAGCCTGACCATGCTCTACCGCGTCGCGCCCAAGGAGAAGATCGGCGCCGCGATGGCGATCTATGGCCTGGGTGTGGTGTTCGCGCCGGGCGTCGGTCCGACCCTGGGTGGCTATCTCGTCGACTACGTGGACTGGCGGTGGATCTTCTTCATCAACGGTCCGGCCGGCCTGCTCGGCGCCATTCTGGTGGTGTTCGCGATGCCCGAGTTCGCCCGGGTGAAGCCGAAGAAGTTCGACGTCTGGGGTTTCGTCACGATCGCCCCCGCGATGTTCGCCCTGCTGCTGGCCGTCTCGGAGGGACAGTCCTGGGGCTGGACCGGCTACCGGATCACCGGGCTGCTGGTCGGTTCGGCGCTGCTGCTCGCGCTGTTCGTGGTGATCGAGCTACAGGTGGAGCATCCGTTGCTGGATGTGCGGGTGTTCCTGCGGTGGCAGTTCACCAACTCGCTGTTCCTGATCACCGCCCTGTCGGTGGGTCTGTTCGCGGTGGTGTTCTACGTACCGATCTTTCTGGAGCTCGGGCAGGGGCGCACGGCGCTGAACACCGGCCTGATCATGCTGCCCGAGGCGATCGCGATGGCTGCGGCCATGCCACTGGGTGGCAAGATCTACGACATGATCGGGCCGCGGCTACCGACGCTGCTGGGCCTGGCGATCGCCGCCTGGGGCACCTACCTGCTGTGTGGCATCAACTCGGAGGTCACCGCTGGGGACGTGATCCTGTGGACCTGCATCCGGGGATTCGGCAACGGCCTGGGCATCATGACGATCATGACGGCCGGGCTGGCGGTCGTACCTGCCCACCAGCTCAACGATGCCAGCGCGATCAACAACGTCGTGCAGCGGGTGTCCGCGGCGCTCGGCCTCGGGGTGCTCACCTCGATGGCCACCAGCCAGCAGGCACAGCTCCTGGCTGACCGCTCGCCGCTGTTGGAGAGCTCAGGCATGAGCGTCGACCCTCGGCTCGGGGAGATGAACGACCAGGGCGCCGTCGGGCTGATCCCGCTGTGGGAGGAGTTGCAGGTGCAAACCCTCGCCGAGGCCTACAGCAACATCTTCCTGGTGATCGCGGTCGTCACCGGCATCGGCGCGGTCATGGCGCTGATGGTGAAGGCCCCGCCCGATTCAGCGGACGGCTCGGCTGACGCCGAGCCACGGATGATGGCTCACTGAACCCGGAACCACCGACCGGTTTCGGTGATCAGCGCCCGCGGAACACCGGCTGCCGCCGTTCGACACTGGCCTGCAGCCCCTCGGTGAAGTCCTCGGTCGTCCGCAGGCGGTTCTGCTCGGCCAGCTCATGTTCGGTCGCCTCGGCGATCCGGTCGGCAAGACCGGCTCGCGAGGTATCCCGGATGCTGCGTTCGGCCAGTGGCGCGTTCGCGGCGAGCACCCGGGCGAGCACCAGGGCTTCGCTGCGGATGTCGGCCGCAGCCACCAGCCGGTCGCACAGCCCGATCCGATATGCCTCCTCGCCCCGGACGTCGCGTGCGGTGAGCAGCATGTCGCGGGCCCGCTGCGACCCGACGACTTCCGGCAGTGTCACCGTGATGCCGAACCCGTGGTGTAGCCCCAGCCGGGCGAAGTTCGCGGTGAACCGGCTCTCCGGGCTGGCCACCCGGAGGTCGGCGGACAGTGCGAGCCCGAGACCGCCACCGACCGCCGCCCCCTGCACGGCCGCGACGGTCGGAGTCCCGATCCGGAAGAGCCGGATCGCGGAGTGATAGACCGTATGCGCGCCGCCCACCCAGGTCCGGGTCACCTCGGAACGGTCGGCGCCGAAGTTCCCGCCGGCGCAGAAGTGTCGGCCCTGCGAGCAGAGCAGGATCGCACGGACCCGTTCGTCGCGGTCGAGGCTCTCGTAGGCATCCGCCAAGGCGGCAATCATCGTCAGGTCGAGAAAGTTGTTCGGCGGCCGCTGTACCTCGACGACCGCCACCCCGCCGGCGATGACCTCTACCGAGACCTCTACGGAGACCTCGGCGGGTGCCGCACCGGCTTGCGCCTCGCCGGCGCCGTCCACCTGAGGACGCACAGTGGTCTCCTCAATGTCCATCTTCTCGATGGTGATCTTCTCGATGGCTCGACCGGGAGACGTGCTTGGTCGGGCACCGAGGCGGTACTCATGATGTCGTCGGTGCGATAGATCGTCAACGTATGGCCGGCCCCGCACGTCGAGGAGAGGCTCCGCTCCCGCCAGCGGCTCGGACTCCTCGGTCGCGGTGAGCGCAACAGCCAACGGGCTGGTGACGGCGTCGCGGCCAGATTCGCCGCGCAGGCCGGCAGAGCTGCTGGTAGAACCACCTGAGACAGGACGTGGTGACGGATCACCACCCAGGTGGAGGGTGCGGACGTGGCAGCGGTGCAGTGGCAGACCGAGGGTCCGATCGGGATTGCAACCCTCAACGAGCCGGAGCGGATGAACGCGCTCTCCCGCACCATCCGGGATGGTCTGACGGCGGTCTGGGACGAGTACGAGCAGCGAGACGACCTGCGGGTCCTCATCATGACCGGGTCGGGGCGGGCATTCTGCGCGGGCGGTGACCTGGCGGCCATGCCGACCAACATCCCGGACGCGAAGAGGTTTCTGCGCGACGTCATCAACTGGCTGGCCCGGCCCGAGCAGCTGGCCAAGCCGGTGATCTCCGCAGTGAACGGGCTGGCCCTGGGCGGGGGCTGCGAGCTGGCGATCGCCTCGGACCTGGTGATCGCCTCCGAGCGGGCGGAGTTCGGGGTGCCGGAGGCGCTGGTGGGCCTGGCCCCCGGCTTCGCTATCTTGCGCCTGCACCGCATCGTGGGGCCCGCGGTGGCCAAGGAGATGGTCTTCACCGGCCGCCGCCTCGACGCCGCGGAAGCTCAGCGGCTCGGTCTGGTCAACAAGGTGGTGCCGCACGAGAACCTGCTGGACGAGGCGCGGGAGCTGGCCGAGAAGATCATGAAGGCGGCGCCGCTGTCGGTGGAGCTGGCGAAGTCGGCATTCAACCGGGAGCTCGGTGGCGAGGACATGACCTACGGCGTCGACGCCATGGCGCACCTGTTCATGGCCGAGGACCTGCACGAGGGGTTGGACGCGTTCCTCAACAAGCGCCAGCCGTCCTTCAGGGGGCGCTGAGCACGCGATGGAGGGCGAGGTTACCGACGAGGCTGTGGTCCTGCGCCGGGAGATCGAGCCCGGGATCCACCTGCTCGAACTGAACCGTCCCGAACGGTTGAACGCCATCTCTCCCGAGCTGCTCGGGGCCCTACACGCCGAGCAGGCCGCGCTGGCGGAGGACCGGTCCTGTCGGGTGGTCGTGCTCACGGGTCGGGGACGGGGGTTCTGCGCCGGGCTCGACCTGGAGTTCTTCACCGGCGAGGAGGGGCGTGTGCGGTCGGTGCCCGAGACCATGCGCTACCAGAAGCGGGTCGCCGCGCTGATGACCGGTTTGCGTGAGCTGCCCCAACCGGTGATCGCCGCGGTCAACGGCGCGGCGACCGGCGGCGGGCTGGCCCTGGCACTCGCCTCCGACGTGCGGATCGCCGGTGCCTCGGCCCGGTTCGGGAACGCCTTCGTCCGGATCGGGGTCTCCGGGTGCGACGTCGGTGTGAGCTGGCTGCTACCCCGGCTGATCGGCGCCTCGCGGGCGTTCGAGCTCATGCTCACCGGCCGCGTACTCGATGCCGCCGAGGCCGACCGGATAGGGCTGGTGTCGCGGGTCGTGCCGGACGAGGACCTGCTGGAGAGCGCGTTGTCGGTGGCCCGGGAGATCACCGGAAACAGCCCGTACGGGGTGCGCATGACCAAGGACGTGATGTGGAGCCAGCTGGAGATCGGCAGCATGGCTGCGGGAATCGCGGCCGAGAACAGCACCCAGGTGTCGGCGTTGAGTACCCGGGATCAGTTCGAGGCGGTCAGCGCATTCGTCGAGCGGCGGAGTCCGGCGTTCGAGGACAGATAGGACAGGGCTACAGATAGGACGGGGCTACAGATAGGACAGGGGCGTGGGCTGGCCGAACCACAGACCGCCGGCCCATTCGCGCATCTTCGTCTGGCCCATGAGGTGCTGACCCATCGTGATCAGGTCGCGCTGGTTGCGTTCCAGCGACGAGCCCCGCTGGATCGCGGCGGTGCCGACGGTGTCGGCGAGCAGCGCGACGGCCTCGCGGCAGGTCGTCAAGGTGTGCACGAAGCAGCCGGCCAGGGCGGCGCGCTCGGCGAAGCTGGGTTCGTCGCCCTGCGCGACCGTCGCCCAGAAGTTGCCGAGCGTGGCGTAGACGTAGCTGCGCGCGGAGCCCACCAGCGCCTGGGCCCGGGCCATCCCGGCCCGCACCCGGGCCTCGTCCCGGGCGCGCACCCCTTCAGGCAGGAGAACCTTCCCGTCGAGGATGCCCATCGCGGTGTCGAGTGCGTCGGCGGCGGTTCCCAGCGGCACGGCCACCAGGTTGGCGATGAACATGCCGGGCCAGCGGTAGAGCGTGCCGTCCCGCTTGCTGGCGCCGAGCGGGAACGTGTGGTCGGCCGGGACGAACTGCCCCTCGATCGAGTAGTCGTGACTGCCCGAACCGCACAAACCTGTGGTGTTCCAGGTGTCGTGCACCTGCACCTTGTCGGCCGGCAGCAGGGCGATCCGCCACTGCGGCAGGCCGTCGGGGCCCGGCTGGGGAACGCCGCCCTCGGTGACCAGGGCGCCCCCGCAGATCACCTCGGCGTGCGTGCAGCCACTGCCGAACGACCAGCGCCCCGACAGCCGGTACCCGCCCTCGGCGATCTCGAGGGACCCGGCCGGGATGACCCAGCCGGCGGTGGCGACGTCCAGGTTCGGGTACAGCTCCCGCGCGGCGGGATCGTCGAGGAACGCGCTGTAGTAGCCGCTGTCGGAGCCGATCATCGCGCACCAGCCGGCGGACGCGTCGGCCCGGGAGAGCACTTCGAGGATCTCGACCTGGGTGAGCAGGTCCACCTCGGGACCGCCCCAGGACCGGGGCATGGACATCCGGAAGACGCCGCTGTCCCGCAGGGCCTCGACGACCGGAGTGGTCAGCCGGCGGGCCGCTTCGACCTGCGCAGCGTGTTCACGCAGCAGGGGGGCGATCAGCCGGGCGTTCGCCAAGATCGCCTCGCCGTCCAGTGCGTGGCGGTTGTCGGTCCGGGTCGTGGTCACGTTTCGCCTCCTGGCAGGAATCGGCGCCACAATCGTCAGGGCCTGAGTGCGGTGGACGCTGAACAGTTCGGTGCTTGCCCGAACCTACCCGCGTGCCCGCGCGGGCGGGATCACCAGACATGGGTGAGTTTGTGTGGATCGCCCACCGCGGCCTGAAGTGTTGTGTGAAAGCTCCGATGAGTCCGCGGTCCGGCTGTGCCAGGCTGCGTGAGGAGGGTCTCGCGTCGACCCCGCCACGTCGGGCCGGTCGGACTGACAGCCCGGCCGCCACCTCGACCGACTCATGGAGGAGCCGCAGTGCGCAACCTCATCAAGGCACACGAGCGGGTCAAGGACTTCGACTGGGAGCACTCCTACGCGGAGAAGCCCGACCGCTACCCGACCAAGTACAAGATCCCGCGCAAGACCAAGGACCCGTTCCGCCACCTGATCCGCGACTACGTGTCGATGGAGCAGGAGAAGGACGACCGCCAGTACGGGGCGATGGAGGACGCGCTGGCCCGGTCCAACTCGGCGGGCAAGGCGCAGCCGCGCTGGATGGAGATCCTGAAGATCGCGCTGCCCACCGTGAACTTCGGCGAGTACGCGGCGATGAAGTCCTGCGGTCAGCTGGTCGACACGGTCGACAACGCGGAGCTGCGGCAGGGCTACATGGCCCAGATGCTCGACGAGGTCCGGCACACGAACCAGGAGATCTACCTCAACCGGTACTTCGCCAAGCACGCTGCGGATCCGGAGGGCTTCCACATCGGGCTGAAGGCGCGCGGTATCAACATGTTCGGGATCGCCGGACGCGCCGCGCTGGAGGCTTTCTTCGTCGGCGACCCGATCGAGGGTGCGCTGAACCTGCAGGTGGTCGCCGAGACCGCCTACACCAACCCGATCTTCGTCACGCTCACCGAGGTCGCCGCGGCCAACGGCGACAACGTCACTCCGAGCGTCTTCCTGAGCATCCAGTCCGACGAGGCGCGGCACATGGCCAACGGCTACTCGACGCTTGCGGCGGTGGTCTCCAACGAGGACAACCTGAAGTACCTGCAGGACGACTTCGACCGCGCGTTCTGGCGTCAGCATTCGTTTCTCGACCCGTTCCTGGGCACGGTGTACGACTACTTCCAGAAGGATCGCGGTAATTCCTACCGGGAGAAGTGGACCGAGTGGATCGCCGAGGACTGGGTGGGTTCCTACATCTCCAAGATGGAGCCGTACGGGTTGGCGGTTCCGGAGTGCTTCGCCGTCGCGGAGGAGCACATGAAGTGGAAGCACCACACCACGGCCATGCTGGCCGCGGCGTCGTGGCCGTTCCACTTCTGGCGCTGGGACCCGCTGACCCAGTCGGACTTCGAGTGGTTCGAGAACAAGTACCCCGGTTGGTACAAGCTCTACGGTGGGTTCTGGGAGAACTTCGCCCAGATCACCAAGGCGAGCGATGGGATCAACCCGATGGCCGCGTTCGAGGCGTTGCCGCCGCTGTGCCAGGTCTGCCAGATGCCGTGCATCATGCCCCGGCTGGACTGCAGTGAGGTGCGTTTCCGCGAGCACGTCGGGCGGACGCTGCCGTTCTGCGGCGCGATGTGCGAGAAGATCTTCTTCGACGAGCCGATCCGCTACGAGCAGACCCGTAACTTCTGGCAGCAGAACGACGGCACCAGCCTGGACGAGTACATCGTCAACAGTGGGCTGCTGCGATCGGACGGCCACACCCTGATCGCCCAGCCGTCGCTGGACACCGACCGGATGTGGACCATCGACGACGTGCGGGCGTGGGGTATGGAGATCACGGATCCGATGGTGGCGATCAGCGCCCAGCTGGCCGTGACGAACGGCTCGGGCGGTGCGCCGGCGTCGAACGGATCGAGCAACGGCTCCAGCAACGGCGCGGTCAACGGAACCTCGGCATGACGGCGGCGTTCCCGGGCGCGGTCGGCTGCGCCGGCAAGCCGACCCGTGACTTCACCTACGTTGCCTCGCGCCGACGGCGGCTGTCCGAGTACGAGGCGGTGACCTGCCACACCCAGCCCGACGTGTTGACCTTCGACCAGGTGGGCTGGATGCTGCGGGACGCCAACGGCCGCCCGCCGTGGGTGACGGAGTCGACCGCGCTGCACCACCCGAACTGGTTCGCGTTCCGGGATCCGGCTTCGCACTGGCAGCGGACCTACGTCCGGATGCAGGCCGAGCAGGAGCGCGGTATCGCCCGGTCGGTGGAGGACGCGGCCGCGCACGGAGTGCTGGACGAGTTCGACCCGGTGTGGGTGCGGGAGATCCTCGGGCGGCATTACCGGGCCTGGTCCTACGCGGAGTACGGCTTGTTCCGGGCGTTCGCGGTGGCACAGCGTGAGACTCTGTCCGACACCTTGGGCAACGTCTACTGCTTCGAGGCGTTCGACCGAATGCGCCACGCCCAGGCCATCGTGCTGCACCTGCTGGAACTCGAGGACCACGTCGAGGGCTTCGCGGACGACGGCGCCAAGGCGGTGTGGCTGGAGGACCCGCGTTACCAACCCACCCGCCAGCTGGTCGAGGAGCTGGTGGCCAGCAACGACTGGGGCGAGCTCGCGGTGGTGACGAACCTGGTGTTCGACCCGATCCTCACCGAGGTCGCGGTGAGCCAGCTGGTGCGGCGGTTCGGGCCGTTTCACGGCGATCCGGTGACCGCCCACCTGGTCGGCACCACGGAGCGCGATCGGCGTCGAAACCTGGGCTGGACACAGGAGATGGTGCGCATGGTCACCGACGAGTCGGTGCCTGAGCGTGAGAAGAACTCGGAGATCATCCGGGACTGGATCACGTCGTGGACGCCGAGGGTGCGGGAGGCGGCGAGGGCGATGGCCGATGTCTACGACGTACCACCGTTGCAGGTGGCGCGGTTCGACGATGTGCTGGCCGCCGCGCAGGGAACGCAGGAGCAACTGGTGGAAGGACTGCCGCTGTCGGTGGAGGTGCGGGTATGAGCATGCCCAAGGTTCCGGGTGACGGCCGGGTGGCGTTGGTGTTGATGAAGAGCGAGGAGGCCGACGCGACGATCGATGTCCTGGAGGAGGACCACCCGGACGTCAAGATCGTCGATCAGGGGCCGTACTGGTATCTGGAGCACCCGACGGAGATCTACGTCGACATGGCTCGGGTGTCCGAGGAGCTGAGCAAAGAGCTCACGCTCAGCCAGTGGCTGGTGGTGATGACCACCTTCGTCGGCCGGGCAGCCCCGGACGAGGGCTACTTCCGGGTCACCTCCGAGATGTTGGAGCTCGACGATCCCGTCCCGGTGGCGGGTGCACTGAAGGCGAGGTAGCGGTGTACTCGGTCCGGGTCGAACCCGACGGCAAACAGTTCTCGATCAAGCCCGACGAGCACATCCTGGACGCCGCGTTGCGGTCCGGGGTGCCGCTGAAGTACGGCTGTCGCCACGGAAACTGTTCGAGCTGCAAGTACCTGGTGACAGACGGCGAGGTGGACTACGGGAACGCGTCGCCGTACTCGTTGTCCAATGCCGAGCGCGACGAAGGTTGGGTGCTGCTCTGCTGTGCCACGGCGCTGGACGACCTGGAGATCCAGGACGATCGGGTGTTCGACGACCGGCAACTGCCGGTGCTGTCGCCGACGGAGCAGGGCGGGCAGGTGCTCGGCGTCGACGAGCTGACCCCGACCCTGCGTCGGCTGCGGATCCGGACCGAGCAACCGATCGCGTTCTATGCCGGGCAGTTCCTGGAGGTCGCGGTGCCGGGCGCGGAGGATCAATGGCGGTCCTACTCCGTCGCCTCCGCCCCCGGAGCCGCACCCGAGCTGGAGTTCGTCATCAAGGTCATCGAGGGGGGTGCGTTCTCCGGTCAGCTGGACACCCTGGAGTCGGGCGCCGTGGTGCGGGTCCGGGGCCCCTTCGGCACGGGCTACCTGCGCGCGGGGGAGCGCCCGGTGCTGCTGGTGGCGACCGGCTCCGGGATCTCGCCGATCCTGTCGATCCTCGAGCATGCGGCCAGCACCGACGACAGACGGCCGTTCACCTTCTTCTACGGGGCCCGGGTGGCCGACGAGCTCCCGAGCGAGAGACGGATCGGTGAGCTGCGCGATCTGCTTGATCTCACTTATCACCCGGTGCTCTCGAAGCCCACCACGCAATGCGACTGGAGCGGGCCGCCTTCGCGGGTCACCACAGCGATCCAGCGCCGGATCGGTGACGGCACACCCTATGACGCTTACCTCTGCGGTAAGCCGGAGATGTGTGACGCGGTGACCACGCTGCTGGAGGCGAAGGGGACCCCGGAGGAGACGATCTTCAGCGACAAGTTCTTTCCCGCGGTGGAGGAATAGCGAGCAGGCGCGTGGTCACCGCTTCTCGGATAGGGTCGCCAGGGTCCGTGCAGTGTCTCAACGAGGAGTTCTGATGAAGAGTCGTGGCGCTGTCATTCGACAGGCTCCGGGCAAGTTCGAGGTCGTGGACCTGGAGGTCGACGACCCGCGGCAGGGTGAGATCCGGGTCAAGATGGTGGCGTCCGGGCTGTGTCATTCCGACGACCACGTGGCCACCGGTGACATCCCGGTCGGCATTTACCCGTTCGCTGGTGGGCACGAGGGCGGCGGGATCGTCGAGTCGGTCGGTCCGGACACCCCCGGCTGGGCCCCCGGGGACAAGGTGGTGTTCTCGTTCCTGCCGGCGTGCGGCAAGTGTCGATGGTGTGCGACCGGTCACCAGAACCTGTGTGACCTCGGCGCGGGCCTGCTCGCCGGTGCCCGGTGGACCGATCCGACCAGCTTCCGACTGCACCTCGACGACGGCAGCCCGGTCGGCCAGATGTGTGGCATCTCGACGTTCTGCGAGTACACCACGGTGTCCACCGACTCCGCGGTGAAGGTCCCCGACGACACCCCGCTCGAGGCGGCCTGCCTGCTCGGTTGTTCGGTCGGCACCGGATGGGGCTCGGCCGTCAACACCGGGGAGGTCCGCCCGGGCGACACCGTGATCGTCATGGGAGTCGGCGGGATCGGTGCCAACGCTGTGCAGGGCGCGGCACACGCCGGCGCCTCCAACGTGATCGCGGTGGACCCGGTTCCGTTCAAGCGGGAGTCGGCGGAGTCATTGGGGGCGACGCACTCGGTGGCCACCATGGACGAGGCGCTGCAGATCGCCCAAGGGTTCACCAACGGTCAGGGCGCCGACGTGGCCATCGTGACGGTGGGCATCACGAACGGCGGGCACGTGGCGGAGGCGTTCAATGCGATCCGCAAGCAGGGCACCGTGGTGGTCACCGGCCTCGGCGACCTCACCGAGGTCGGTTGCCCGATCCCGATCAGCCAGCTCACCCTCTTCGAGAAGAAGCTCAAGGGCTCGCTCTTCGGCTCGTCGAACCCCAGTTCGGACATCCCGCGAATGCTCGAACTCTACCGGGCCGGGCACCTCAAGCTCGATGAACTGCGGACCACCACCTACGGCCTGGACGACATCGCCCGCGGCTACGAGGACATGCACGCCGGCAAGAACATCCGGGGCGTAGTGGTCTATTGACCACTCGTTGTCCACCACGTCCGCGGGCCCGGCCCCGGTTCACCCGCCGGGGTCGGACCCGTGTGACGTTCCACCGATGTCGAGACGGCCTTGCGACGTGGTCAGCCGGCCGCCACCCGTTCCCGCTGATTCTGGGTCGAGCCACGGTCATGCTGTAGGGCAGCGGGTGCGCGACGCCCGCCCTCCATCCAGGAGGTCACCATCAGCGCGATGTTGTAGGCCGCCACCTCCGAGGAATGCAGCGGAAGCACGATGTTGCTGATCACCAGCCGGGCCACGGCCTCCGCGGCCGACTCGACCACCTCCGGGTCGAGGTCGGGGTGGCCCTGCACCACCGCGCTGGCGAGCCTCGAGCGGGCAGCGGTCACCAACGGCTCCGCGCCGCGGGTGAGCAGCTCCAGGAAGCGTTCGTCGCTGCCGGCCGAGAGCATCGCCCGCAGCGCCGGGCTGCCGGAGCCCTCTCGGAGCGCGTAGCTGATCGCGTCAAGCCACTGGTCGAACAGCGGACCTGGTTGCTGGAACGCGGATTCGGAGCCGGTGAGGAACTGGTCGGTGAGGTGCGCGACCAGTGAGGCCGCCAACTGTCGACGGCTGCCGAAGGTGTTGTAGACGGTCTGGCGGCTGACGCCCGCCCTGCTCGCCACGTCACGCATCCGCAGCGCGTGCCATCCCGCCACCTCGAGTTCGTCCAGAGCCGCATCCAGGATCTCGTTGCGCTTGAGCTTGGCGATCCGTTCACTCTGGCTCTCTGCAGTCATGCGTCCAGTATGGACAACCCCTGACGCTCGAACAAGATTCTCGACAGATGTCAGTACGTGACATCCAGATTGACATAATCAAGATCGGTGTCTAATCTCTGGTTCAAGGTCGCGGATTGCGGGTACGCCCCTTGTAGGTGGGAGCGCGCTCGCGCACCGCCCACCAAACCAGCGTTGTGAGGAGTGGCAATGACCCAGATGGCCGGCACTGGTCTGACTACCACCGCGAGTGGCAACCCGGACCGGCCGTACGACGATGTGGACCTCTCGACCAGGGCATTCTGGTCGACGGACATGTACGAGCGGGAGAAGTCGTTCGCGGTGCTGCGTGGGCGGGACACGATCACCTGGCACCCGCCGTTCGAGGACCAGCTGATCGAGGACCCGGCGGACCACGGATTCTGGGCCGTGACCAAGTACGACGACCTCGTCGAGGCGACAAAGCGCCACGACGACTTCCTGTCCGGACCAGGCATCCTCATGGAGAACCTGCCGGTCGAGTTCGTCGAGTCCGCACAGTCGATCATCGGCATGGATCCGCCCCGGCACACCAAGCTGCGCCGCCTGGTGGCGGCCGCGTTCACCCCCAAGCAGATGCGCCGCATCGACGAGATGATCCAGCGCAACGCACGGGACGCCGTCACCAACCTGCTGGAGAAGGCGCAGGCCAACGGCGGGCAAGCGGACTTCGTCGCCGAGTGCGCCGAGCTGATGCCGATGAACAACATCAACGACATGCTCGGGGTGCCGGACGGCGACCGCCAGCGGGCGATGCACGAGATGAAGGTGGCCACGTCCTGGAGCGACCCGGAGATGGCGGGCGACACCAAGGAGGAGGTACTCGGGAACCTCTTCAGGGCCATCGCCTACTGCCACGAGTTGGCGGGCGGACTGGCTGACGAGCGTCGGGGCAACCCGACGGCGGACCTGATCTCGGGTCTGGCCAATGCGGAGGTCGACGGCGAGCGCCTCACCGCCCACGAGATCGGTTCGTTCTTCGTGCTGCTCACGGTGGCGGGCAACGACACCACCAGGCAGTCCACCGCGCATGCGTTGCAGGCGCTGGCCGACTTCCCCGAGCAGCGGGCCTGGTTGCTGGAGGATCTCGAGGGGCGCATGCCCAGCGCGGTGGAGGAGCTGATCCGGTGGGCGACCCCGATCATCACCTTCCGCCGGACTGCATCCAGGGACACCGAGCTGGGTGGACGTGAGGTGACCAGGGGTGACAAGCTCGTGATGTTCTACTCCTCGGCGAACCGGGACGAGCGGCGGATCGACCGGCCGCACGAGCTCGACTTCTCGCGCAGCCCGAACCCGCACATCACCTTCGGCGGTGGCGGCATCCACCACTGCCTGGGCAACCAGCTCGCCCGGGCCCAGCTGCGGGCGATCCTCACCGAGCTGCTCACCCAGGCACCCGAGATCCGTCCCACGGCGGCGCCGGAGCTCACCCCGAGCAACTTCTTCAACATCGTCAAGCGCCAGCAGTGCGCTCCTCGTCCCTGAGCACGCTCGAGTTGCTGAGCTGAGACGAGGAGATCGGAGGGAGCCCGATGAAGATCAATGTCGACCTGAACCGGTGCACCGGTCACGGGTTCTGCGAGGGCCTGGCCGAGGACATCTTCGAGGTCGGGCAGGACGGGGTCGCGCACCTGCTCGACGAAACGCCCGGTGAGGACCGGCGGGACGTGGTGGAAGAGGCGGTAGCGATGTGCCCGACCAAGGCACTGAGCCTGCACGAGGAAGGCTGAGCGGCCAGCCGGTCGTCCGGCGCGG
Organism: Pseudonocardia sp.; assembly: GCA_029263115.1. Lineage (GTDB taxonomy): Bacteria > Actinomycetota > Actinomycetes > Mycobacteriales > Pseudonocardiaceae > Pseudonocardia. Next base: position 15,416 of record JAJCYC010000027.1, read on the forward strand.
ACGTACCCCGCCGGTTAGGGTCCTCAGGTGGTCATCTCATCGCCGGCTCGGGCCGGTACCGCGGCTCAGGAGCGCTTCCGGTCCGAGGTGCGTGACTGGTTGCGCCAGGCCCTGCCGCCGGACTGGGGCCCGCGCCGCCGTCCGGCGAAGAGGTTGGCCGAGCGGATGGATCAGGGCAAGGCCTGGCAGCGCACGGTGTACGAGGGAGGATTCGGCGGGCTGGGCCTGCCGGTCGCCTACGGAGGCCGTCCCGCGTCCGCGACCGAGCGGCTGATCTTCGCCGAGGAGTCTGCGCGGGCCCGGGCCCCGGAGCCGGCCGACATCTTCGGTCAGTTCATCCTGGCGCCCACCCTGCTGGCCATGGGCACCGAGGAGCAGCGGGAACGGTTTCTGCCGCCGATCATCCGCGGCGAGGTGATGTGGTGCGAGACGTTCTCCGAGCCCGAGCACGGTTCCGACATGGCCAACATCCAGTGTCGGGCCGAGGTGGACGAAGACGAGCTGGTGGTCACCGGCCGCAAGCGGTGGAACTCGCTGTCCCAGTTCGCTGACTGGACCATGTTGCTGTGCCGTACCGGGGCGCCGGACAGCCGAGGCCGGGGAATCACGTTCGCCCTGGTCGATCTGCGCAGCCCCGGGATCCGGATCGAGACGATGCCGATGCTGACCGGCGACGACCGGGAGACCGAGGTGTTCTGGTCTGGTGCACGAGTGCCGCTGGACAACGTGGTCGGTGGCCTCAACGAAGGTTGGCGGGTCGCAATGGCCGCGATGACCACCCAGCGGTCCATCGGCACCGCCGAGCTGGTGCCGAGGCTGGCCGTGGTGGTGCAGGACCTGGTCGCGCTGGCTGCCCGAACCGAGGTGGACGGGCGTCCGGCCATCGAGGACCCGTTCGTCCGGGACGGGATCGCCCGGTGCGCGACCGACGTGGCCGCCCTGCGGCGCACCGGCGAGCGTGCGATGGCCGCCGCCGCGATGGGCCGGCCGCTCGGCCCGGAGGTCTCGATCGCCAAGCTGCACTGGTCGGAGTCCGAGCAGCGGCTGCACAAGCTGGCTGTGGAGATGCTGGGTCTGGGCGGCCTGCTGACCCGCGACGACGAGGCGGCCCCGGACGAGGGTTTCTGGGCGCACTACTGGCTGTGGACTCACGCGTTGACCATCCACTCCGGCACCTCGGAGATCCAGCGGAACATCATCGCCGAGCGTGTCCTCGGCCTTCCCGTCAAGCGTTGAGGAGAGCGGCTGTGACATCGACTCTGGATGGCGGCCTCGGGGAGCTGGACATCCCGCTGTCGGCCTACTGGGCCGCAGCCGACGTCGGCCTCGACGGTGCCAGGGACAGGGCGGTGGCCGCACTGCGCCGCCCGCCCGACTTCGCCGAAGGACTGTGGGATCTCGACGCCCGGTGGGAGAGTGACCTGGCGGCGTGGACCGCGCTCTGTACCCAACACGGCAACCTGCTCGGCGACCGCGAACGGTTCGCCGAGCTCGGGGTGCTGGTCGAGGTGGCCGGGCGGACCGCTGCCAGCGTCCCCGTGGTGGGTGCCGCGTTGGTGGCAATCGCGCTGTCCGGGCGGGACGACGAGTCGCTCACCGCATTGCGTGCCGGCACCCCGGGTGCATTGGCATGGGAGGGACCAGGCCAACGTCAGGTACCCGTTCTCTTCGACGGGCACCTGGACGGCGGGGTGGAGTTCGTGTTCGACGGCGGGGCCGCGCAGGTGCTGGTCGTCGTGGCAGCGGATGCCGACGGGCGCGCGCTGGTGTGCCGGGTCGATGACTCCGTGAACGTCAGGCGGCAACGCCGCGCGGTGGCCGACCCCACCCGTGATCTCGTGTCGCTGCGCTTCGAGCGGGTCCCGGCCACCGTGCTCGCCGAGGGAGCCGAGGCCGCCGCGCTGCTGGCGGAGCTGGAGAGCGCGGCCGCCGTGGTGATGGCGCTGGACGCGCTGGGGTCGGCGCAGGCGGCGCTGGACCTCGCGGTGGAGTACGCCAAGCGACGTGAGCAGTTCGGCCGGCTGATCGGCTCCTACCAGGCGGTGGCCCACCACTGCTCGAACATGTTCGTGCTGGTCGAGAACGCCCGCTCGCTGACCCGGATGGCGGCCTGGGCCCACGCCTGGGATCTGCCCCAGGCTGCGTTGGCCGCGTCCCAGGCCAAGTCCACCGCCACCGAGAACGCCGTGGAGGTCGGCCGGTTGGCCATCCAGGTGCACGGGGGGATCGGGATGACCTGGGCGCGACCCACCCACGTGCACTACAAGCGTGCCTGGGTCGACCGGGCCGCGCTGGGCTCCGCCCGACATCACCGGGAGCAGATCACCGCGACGTTGGCGGCCGCCGACCCGCGCAACCAGCCCCCGATGTACCGGACGCCGTTCTGATGGCGCCCGGGGTGAGGCTGGACGGGCGGATCGTGTTGGTCACCGGCGCAAGCAGGGGGCTGGGCCGGGGCTACGTGCTCGACCTGGCCAGCAGGGGTGCAGCGGTCGCGCTGAACGCGCGTGACGAAGTGGCGCTGAACGCGGTGCGGGACGAGATTGTCGGGGCCGGAGGCATCGCGGCGGTGGTTGCGGGAGACGTCGGAGTTCCCGGCGTCGCCGAGCAGGTGCTGGACGCCGCGGCGGTCGCGCTCGGCCCACTCGACGCGGTGGTGAACAACGCCGCGGTGAACCGGGACCGCACGGTGGCCAAGATGACCGACGAGCAGTGGCGCGAGGTGCTCGCTGTCAGCCTGGACGCGACGTTCTTCATGTGCCGCGCGATAGTGCGGGAGTGGCAACGGTCCGACCGAGGTGGTCGGATCATCAACACCGCCTCGGTCGCCGGGCTGCACGGCAACATCGGGCAGGCCAACTACGCCGCCGCGAAGGCCGGGGTGATCGGCTTCTCGCTGAGTCTGGCCCGGGAGGTCGCCCGACACGGCATCACGGTCAACGTGGTCTCACCCCGGGCGGTCACCGACATGAGCGAGAGCATCCCGGAGGAGCGGCGAAAGGCGTTCTACGAGATGCAGGCCCGCACCAACACCCTCGGACGGCCCGGGCAGCCCGAGGATGTGGCGCCGGTCATCGCGTTCCTGTGCAGCGAGGAGAGCCGGTACCTGACCGGGCAGTCGATCGTGGTCACCGGCACGCCGGGTAGCACGGTCGGCTGATGTGGTGCGGCACCGTCACGCTCAGCCGTGTGCCAGCCAGACGCTCTTCTCCCGGGTGAAGTGCCGCATCCCCGACATCCCACCCTCCCGGCCGAAACCGGAGTTCTTGTACCCGCCGAAAGGTACCGAGGGGTGCAGCAGGTTGTATGCGTTGATCCAGACGTTGCCCGCCTGGATCTGGTCGGCGAACCGCAGCGCGCGGTCGATCCGCTTGGTGAAGATGCCCGAGCCCAATCCGTAGGTGGCGTCGTTGGCGATCCGCAGCGCCTCCTGCTCGTCGGAGAACGGCAGCACCGAGAGCACCGGTCCGAAGATCTCCTCCTGGGCAATGCGTGCGGCCGGGCTGACCTCGTCGAACACCGTGGGCGCGACGAAGTAGCCGGGCCGGTCGGGCCGTTCGCCGCCGATCACCAAACGTGCTCCGTCGTCGCGGCCGGAGCGCACATAGCCCTCGATCCGGTCCCGGTGACCGGCCGAGATGACCGGTCCGAGGGAGGTGGCCTCGTCCGCGGGATCACCCATCTTCAGGCCCTTGGCCGTGGTGGTGATGGCGTCGAGAAGTTCGTCGTGCACATCGCGGTGCACCAGAAGCCGCGAGCTTGCGGTACACATCTCTCCCGCATTGAGGAAGATGCCCATGAACGCCGCCTTCGCGGCGGCCTTGATGTCGCCGTCCTCGAACACCACCAGCGGCGACTTGCCCCCGAGCTCGGTGGTGCAGGTTTTCAGCTCGCCACCGGCGACGGAGGCCACCTTCCGGCCGATCGCGTCCGAACCGGTGAACGAGATGTGGCCGACGCCGGGGTGACGGACCAATGCCTCGCCGGCCTCCGAGGCCGCGTCGGTCACCACGTTGATCAGACCGGGCGGGATGCCGGCCTCTAGGGCGACCTGGGTCAACGCGAGCGCGGACAGCGATGCGAGCGGCGATGGCTTGATCACGATGGCATTGCCCGCGGCCAGCGCGGTGACCGCTTTGCCGGCCGCACCGACCAGCGCGAAGTTCCACGGGGTGATGCCGGCGACCACGCCGATCGGCTCGCGGAGCACCATCGTGATGAAGCGGCCGGACACCGGGATCGTGCTGCCCTCCAGCTTGTCGGGCATCCCGGCGAAGTAGCGCATGTTCTCCATCAGCATGGAGCCGTCGAGCGCCCGCGCGGTGCTGATCGGTTTGCCGATGTCCATGCTCTCGATCTTCGTCAGATCGTCGAGCCGCTCCTCGCACAGGTCTGCCCACTGGCGCAGCAGCTTGCACCGGGTCGCTACCGAACGCCTCATCCAGCCCCGCTGAGCCTCCTGGGCCACCTTGACCGCGCGGTCGACATCGGCCGCGCCGCCGGCCGGCAGCCGGGTGATCAGTGAGCCGTCCCCGGGATTGTGCACGTCGAAGGTCTCGCCGCTGAGC
>JAJCYC010000028.1 GCA_029263115.1 Pseudonocardia sp.
CCGGATCACGGCCTGGGACGGCACCACGGAGCACCACGCAGCCCAGCTGAACCGCATCCCGACCCCCTCCAGGAGCCCGCATGACCCGCCTACCGAGCAGATCTCAGTCCCGAACCGGCTGTTCGACACCGGCCACCTAGACAGTCTCCGGCGCCTGTCGGCAGCCGGAGCACCACCACATACCGGGAGACGATCATGACTGATCAGCCCACGAACGACACCGCCGCCCCACCCGGCGACGCCGCCCCGCGCCGCCGGGACCGCACCCACTTCCTCTACATCGCGGTGCTCGTCGCGGTGCTCGCCGGCATCGTCCTCGGTCTTGCCACGCCGGAGTTCGCGAAGGATCTCAAGCCGCTGGGAACCGCCTTCATCAATCTGATCAAGATGATGATCTCGCCGATCATCTTCTGCACGATCGTGCTGGGAATCGGGGCGATTCGGCAGGCGGCCACGGTGGGCAAGGTCGGTGCGCTCGCCCTCGGCTACTTCATGGCGATGTCCACGGTCGCATTGATCATCGGGCTGGTGGTCGGCAACATTGTGCAGCCCGGAGCAGGGCTCGTCGTCTCCGAGAGCACCCGGGCGGCGGCGCAGACCGCCGGCGGCGGCGAGGCGCAGACGACCACCGAGTTCCTGCTCGCGATCATCCCCAAAACCCTGGTCTCCCCGCTGACCGGGGAGTCGGTGCTGCAGACGCTGTTGGTGGCGCTTCTCGTCGGGTTCGCCGTGCAGACCCTCGGGCCGTCCGGCCAGGCGGTCCTTCGCGGCGTGAAACATTTCGAGAAGCTGGTGTTCCGCGTCCTATCGATGATCATGTGGATCGCACCGATCGGCGCGTTCGGCGCGATGGCGGCAACCGTCGGGGCGACGGGTTGGTCTGCCTTGTTCGAGCTGGGCAAGTTGATGATCGGCTTCTACCTCACCTGTCTCATCTTCATCGTCGTCGTGCTGGGCACGCTCCTGCGCCTGGTCACCGGGCTGAACATCTTCCAGCTGATGAAGTACCTGGCCCGTGAATACCTGCTGATCGCGTCCACGTCGTCCTCGGAGGTCGCACTTCCCCGACTGGTCGCCAAGATGGAGCACCTCGGTGTATCGAGGCCCGTGGTCGGGATCAGTGTTCCGACCGGGTACTCCTTCAACCTCGACGGCACTGCCATCTACCTGACGATGTCGTCACTGTTCATCGCTTCGGCTCTCGGCTCGCCGCTGTCGGTGGGCGAGCAGGTCTCACTCCTACTCTTCATGATCATCGTGTCGAAGGGTGCCGCCGGCGTTACCGGCGCCGGCCTGGCAACCCTGTCCAGCGGGCTCCAATCACACCGGCCCGACCTTGTTGATGGTGTGGGCCTGATCGTCGGCATCGACCGCTTTATGTCCGAAGCACGCGCCTTGACGAACTTCTCCGGCAATGCGGTGGCCACGCTGCTGATCGGGACCTGGGTCGGCGAGTTCGACCGCGACCAGGCCGAGCGAGTACTAGTCGGCCAGAACCCCTTCGACGAGGCGACCATGCTCGACGAGGACCACGGCACCGACAACCCGGAACGAGCCGGAACGGTCGCCACGGCGACGGCCGCGGATCGCTGACGTCCCCGGCCCGCGCCGGGCACAGACCCGCCGAGGGGAGAACCCTTCGGCGGGTCCGACCACGGGACGATCAGGCTTCCTGAGCGTCGGGTCTTGGGCTACCGGCCGCCCAGACCACCGAGGTCGGGCACGTCGTCGAGCGGCTCGCGGCGGTCGCGGTCGTCGCCCTCGGAGTCGTCGGGCGCCAGCGAATCGAGCGGCCGGGTGGAACGCTCGGAGTCCCGCGGCCGGTCGGCCTCGGACCGGGCTCCGGGCCGGGCGGGCGGAGCAGTTCGACCTCCCGGCTGGTCCACGGCGTACGGGTCGTCGAGCGGGGCACCCGGCGGCGGCGCGCCCGGGGCTGGCGCGTACCCGGGCGGACCCACCCGGGGCTGCGCGCCCGGCGGAGGTGGCTGCGGCGCGACCGGCATGTAGGGGTCGGTGTAGGCATCCGGATAGCGGAAGGGGCCCGGCGCGCTGCCGGCGTCCGCCCCCGGTGCCCGACCCGCTTCCCCACCGGACGACGGGTCTGTCGGCGACGTTCCCGGTGTTGGGAACCTGCCGCCATCGACGGGGCCGCTGCCTCCGGTGATCTCACCGGCTTCCGGAGCATCCGTGCTGGAGGTCGTGGGCTGCGTGTCCAGCGGGGTTGCGGGGGGGGCCGGCGCGGTGTCCAGGCCCCACACGACTCCGGCCACCACCAGCCCGGTCCCGACCACGAGGCTCCCGAGTACCACGGCCACCTTGGCCGCCCTGCCGCGCCCACGCGGCTCGTCCTCGGTGGGATCGAGACCCGAGGACGATACCGAAGTCACTCCGCCCGCGACGGCGGTCCGGTCAGCGGCGGACGCCTCGGTATCCGCGACCGCCTCGGTCGGGGCGTCGGTCGGGTCGGGGGACGGCGTCGGATCCTCGGACTCGACCGCGCCGACGCCGGCGGGTGTGAGAGCCGCCATCTCCTCGGTGACCTCACCGGCCGCACCGATCTCACCGGCCGCGACCGGTCCCGCTCCGGTCTCGCCGGCCGCGGTCGGTTCAGTGCCGGCTGGTGGCGCGCCGTCCGGGCCAGCATCGGCCGGCAACGCGGTGATCGGTCCGATGGTCATGGCAGACCCGCCGGGCTTTGCGTGGCGTGGGCCCGCGTCGCCGGTCGATTTCGGGATCGGCATGGTCCGGTCGTCCCGGGCAACTGTGAACATGTTCATGCGAGACGCTTCCTCCCCGTGACGCGTGGTGCGCGCGCGTAAGCGTGTCGTAATCAGCGACCATGATGGCACCGACGGTTCGGGTGGCCCGCGGCGGGCTGCTCCCGTTGCCGGAGCTCCCGGAGTAGAGCACGATCGGCCGCGTTCGTTCGTACACCTCAGGAAGGACGGCAGTGAGCGAGTCAGAGCAGATCAGAGTCACCCGCACCGTGGCGGCAAGCCCGGAGCAGGTGTTCGCGGTACTGGCCGACCCCCGGCAGCACGTGGAGCTGGACTCCTCGTCCATGCTGCGCGGCCTGGTCGACGGCGCGACGCTCGGCGGCGTCGGCGACCAGTTCGTCATCGACATGAACAACGACATCCTGGGCGACTACCAGATCCGCAACACCGTGGTCGCGTACGAGAAGGACCGCACCATCGGCTGGGCGCCTTCGCTGTATCCGGAAGGTGGCTACGCGGACAAGCTCGGCGGCATGAAGCCGGGTGGCCACACCTACACCTACGAGTTGGAGCCGGCCGAGGCCGGGCAGACCGCCGTGACTCAGGTCTACGATTGGAGCGGCGTCAAGGACTCCCAGTTCAAGGGGTTCTTCCCCATGCTCAACGAGGAGCAGCTCGGCGCCTCGATCGACAAGATCGGGCACGCCGCCGGGTGAACCTCGCCGGCCGGCCCGGTGGCGTCCCGCTCCCCCGGGCCGGTCTGCGGCGCCCGCGACGTCGGATCGGAATCGCCCCGATGGTCGAGCCGGGCCGTACCGAAACCCAACCCGACGATGTCGGTGTCCTCGGCGGCGGTGGGTAGCAGCCAGTCCGTCCGGCGTATTGCGCCATCCGGCGTAGCCGACCTCCATGCCGGCATCCCGGAAATGCCGGGCCAGCGTCCGGATGCCTCGCTGTGCACGTCGGTGCCGAGCATCCCAAGGACACCTAGCACGTGAGTCATGCAGGTCTCCTCACAGGCGACACGGCGCTTCGGCCGCCGCCCCTGATCACGAGTTGCTCAGCGCATCGGCGCCACCTCCGCGTCAGGCCGACAGCCAGCAGCAATCGCCACACAGCCCGCAGCTGGGTACCAGCTCGGCGGATCTAGTCGCCACCGGAGTCACCATCGCCACCCGAGTCACCATCGCCACCCGAGTCACCATCGCCACCCGAGTCACCATCGCCACCCGAGTCACCCTCGCCACCCGAGTCACCATCGCCCCCCGAGTCACCCTCGCCACCCGA
>JAJCYC010000029.1 GCA_029263115.1 Pseudonocardia sp.
TGGCCGGGGTGGCCGGTTGCGGGGCCGACGACGGCGGTGGCGCCGTGACGACGGTGCTGAACGTCGGCCGGTCCGACATCAACGCGGTCGAGGCCGACGACGTCGATCCGGGCGGAGAGCTGCGCTGGCCCTACGACCGGGTGCCGCTGACCTTCAACTACCACCAGGTCAACGGGCCCGACGACGAGACCAGAGCGGTACTCGGCGGGCTGCTGCCCCGGGTGTTCGTCACGGGGGCGGACGGTCGCCGGCGGCCCGACCCGGACTACGTGCTCGCCGCGGACATGGTGTCGCGGCTGCCGCAGGTCGTCCGTTACGTGATCAACCCGGGCGCGGTGTGGAGCGATGGGAAGCCGATCACCTGGCGGGACTTCGAGGCTCAGTGGAAAGCGCTGAACGGGACGAACCCGGCCTACCAGTCCGTGTCGACCAACGGCTACGACGACATCGCGTCGGTCCGTCAGGGCGCCGACGACCGCGAGGTGCTGGTCACCTTCGAGGACAAGTTCGCCGAGTGGGAGGGGCTGTTCACCCCGCTCTACCCGGCGGCCCACTACGGCACGCCGACCGCGTTCAACACCGGTTGGCTCCGTGCGCTGCCAGCGACCGCCGGCCCGTTCGTGCTCCAATCGCTCGATCCGGTCGCCGAACGGATCGTGCTGGCCCGTAACGACCGGTGGTGGGGCAACCCGGTCAAGCTGGACCGGATCGCGTTCAAGCCGTACAACAGGTCGAACTACTTCGCGGGCCTGGCCACCAACGACCTCGACTACGCCCCGATCGGCTACGACGTGAACCTGGCCCGCCAGGTCCGCACCCTGCCCGACTTCGTGATCCGACAGTCGGTCAACCGCCAGTATCAGGAGCTGCTGTTCAACGGCGCGCCCGGCACGGTGCTGGCCGACATCCGGGTACGCCAGGCGGTGGCGACGGGTCTGGACCGGGCCGCGATCGCGCGGCGGGCGGTCGGCGAGATCACCCCGGCCATCCGGCCCAGCGGCAACCACGTCTACCCGCCCGGACACGCCGCCTACCGGGACAACTCCGACGCGGTGACGTTCGACCCGACCCGGGCCGGCCAGCGGCTGGATGCGCTGGGCTGGCGCCGCCAGGGTGAGCGGCGGGCACAGGACGGGCGGCCGTTGCAGCTGCGGTTGGTGGTCGAGGCCGGCGATGTGGTCAGCGAGGCGGTCGGCGCCGCGGTCGTCGAGCAGCTGGCCGCGATCGGGGTCGGGGTCGCCCAGCTGCCGATGACCCCGGAGGCGAAGGACCGGACCCTGCGCACCGGCGGGTTCGACCTGATCCTGGACCGCGAGGAGCTCAACCAGATGCCGCTGAGCAGCGAGATCCGGCGGCACTACGAGGTGCTCGGCGCCGACGTCGGCTCGAACTTCGGCCGGATCTCCAACCCGGTCGTGGTGGACCGCTTCCGCGAGGCGGCCAACGAGATCGACGACCTGAACCGGACCGCGGAGGCCAACGGGCTCGACGAGCTGCTCTGGTCGGTGGTGCACAGCGTCCCGCTGTTCCCCAACCCGGGCGCGTCGGCGGTCCGGGGCTCGGTGGTCAACTTCGGCTCGCCTGGCCTGGCCGACGTCGACTACACCCGGATCGGCTTCGATTCCTGACCGGGCGGGTCACTCACGAGCCGAGCGTCAGCGAGGCAACCCGCGCCCGGTGCACGTCGACCCCGCCGGCCACCCCGGCCAGGCGCTTCGCGCGCTTGTAGAAGAAGTGCGCCTCGTGTTCCCAGGTGTAGCCGATGCCGCCGTGGTACTGGATCATCGCGGCGGTGGTCTGCAGGGCCGACTCGCTGGCCTTGGCCTTGGCCACCGCGACGGCCAGCGCGGTGTCCGAGGACGCCGGGTCGGTGTCCAGGGCGTGCGCGGCGTAGAGGACCGCGTGCTCGGCCATGGTGACCCCGACGTGCAGGTCGGCCAGCGAGTGCTTGAGTGCCTGGAACGACCCGACCGGCACGCCGAACTGCCTGCGGTCGCGGTCGTAGGCCACCGTCCGGGTCAGCGCCTCGCGCGCGAGCCCGACCAGGTCGGCCGCCGCCAGCACGGCGGCCCGGGCGGCCAGCTCGTCGAGCACCGCGGGACTGCCGCCGGGCAGCGGCTCGCCGGCACTGCCGGCCGGCGTCACCCGGGCCAGCCGGGTGGTGGCGTCGAAGCTGTCGTGTCGGGTGGTGGCCACCTCCTCCGGGCGCAGCAGCCGCAACCCGGTGCCGTCGACCACCACCAGTACGTCGGCCACCTCGGCGTACTCCACGGCCGGCCAGCCGTCGTCGGCGCAGCCGCGCAGCGCCAGCGCGCCCACCACCCCACCTGCCGCGAATCGGGGCAGCCACCGCTGTTGCTGACTCCCCGACCCGGCCAGGCGCAGCGCCTCGGCGGCCAGCACGGTCCCCCGCCACGGCCCCGGCGCCACTCCGGCGCCGAGCTCGCGGGCGATCACCTGGGCGTCGACCAGCGCGAGCCCGAGGCCGTCGTGCTCCTCGGGAACCAGCACGGCGAGCCAACCCTGCTCCCCCATCGCCGTCCACAGCGCGCCGGGGTGCCCGTCGCCCGCCGGGTCCTCGACGACGGCACGCACCGCCTCGAGGTCGAACCGGCCGGCCAGGAACTCCCGTACGGCCGCGCCGAAGTCACGCTGGTCGTCGGTCAGTCCGAAGAACATGGGGCTCCTCTAGCGGGGCAGGCCGAGCACGCGCTCGGCGACGATGGAGCGCTGGACCTGCGACGAGCCGCCCCAGATGGTGACCGAGCGCGACCACATCGCCTGGGCATGCATCGCGGCGAGCTCCAGTCCCGGCACCGGCTCGGCCAGCGTGGCCTCCTCGCCGAGCAGGTCGTCGAACACCTCCCACAGGTCCTGGAAGGTCTCCGACCACTGCAGCTTGGTCATCGACGCCTCGAATCCCAGTTCACGGCCCTGCTCGACCTGGGTCAGCACGTGCATGGCGTGGTAGCGCAGGCACTCCAGCTCGACCAGCACCCGGGCGAGCTTGTCCCGGATCACCGGGTCCCGGTCCCGACCCAGATGCCTGGCGACCGCCGCGATCTCGTCGTACTGCCGGCGGAACTCGGTGTACTGCGCCATGCCCGACGCGCCGCGCTCGAACGACAGCAGCAACATCGCGGTGCGCCAGCCGTCGCCGATCTGCCCGAGACACTCGGCCGCAGGCACCCGGGCGTCGGTGAAGAAGACCTCGCCGAACTCGCTCGCCCCGCTCATCTGCTTGAGCGGGCGAGCCTCGACGCCGGGTTGGCGCATGTCGATGAGCAGCATCGAGGTTCCCTTGTGCAGCTCCGAACCGGGCTCGGTGCGCACCAGGGTGAAGATCTTGTCGCCGTGCACCGCGTTCGTGGTCCACACCTTCTGCCCGTTGACCACGAAGTCATCCCCGTCGCGCACGCCCTTGCAGGACAGCGCCGCGAGGTCGGAGCCGGCGCCGGGCTCGGAGAAGCCCTGACACCAGATCACCTCGTTACGCAGCATCGGGCCGATGATCTCCTTGCGCTGGGCGTCGGTGCCGATGGCCATCACCGTCGGCGCGAGGAAGGCGAGCCCGAGCGGGTTCACCGTCTGCGGGGCGCGGGCCAGCACCATCTCCCGGTCGTAGATCGCTTTCATTCCCGGCGTGCCGCCACGCCCGCCGTACTCTGTCGGCCACTGGATCCCCGCGAACCCGGCCAGCGCCTTGTCCCGTTCCCAGTCCCGGCGCTGCTGGAAGCTCTGCTCCTCGGGCAGCGACGCCCAGTAGCCGGGAGCGGTCCACTCCTCGGGGATGTGCGCGACCAGCCACCCGCGCAACTCGACGCGGAACGCCTCTTCCTCGGCCGTGTAGCTCAGGTCCACGGACTGCCTCCCTGGCGGTCGGCCCGTGAGGGCACAATGCTGTTCCGGCGCACTGCTTCGCGCTCACGGACTGTGGCGTCCAGCATCCCATACTCATCGGTAACCTGTCCCGGCGAACCGGTCACCCGGTCAGGCGGGAGCTCAGCTCGGCGAACTCGCCGTCGGTGAATCCGTGGCGACGCAGCCACCCGACGCCACCACCGCCCCCGCCCGCGTCGCCATTGCCCGCGTCGCCATTTCCCGCGTCCAACTCCCCCATCAGGGCCGTCATGACCTCCGGCGGGCAGCGGTAGAGGTCCAGGTCGGCCGGATCGATGTCGTACTCGGCACCGACACCCCGCTGGAGCACCGCGAGCAGCTGTTCGTTGGACAGCGCGTAGTCCTCGACCACCGCCTCGCGGGTGACCCCGACGGCATCGCACACCAGCGCGCAGAACACCCCGGTCCGGTCCTTGCCCGCGGCGCAGTGCACCAGCGTCGCCCCGGCTGTGTCCGATCCGGGATCGATCAGCAGCCGGACGGCGGCCAGCACGTTCTCCGGTCGGTGCGAAAGGTAACCTCGGTAGTTGAACAGCTTGGGATCCTCGTCGTCGCGCGGGATCGGCCGCCGGCCCTCGGGCAGCACGGTCAGGTGTTCGGTGCGCACCCCGGCCCGTTCCAGCGGAGTCGGACCGTCGCGCTCGACCTCCCTCGGCGAACGCAGGTCGATCACCGTGCGCACGCCGAACGTGCCGGTGAGCCGCTCGACGTCGGCGTCGGTCATCTCGTGCAGCCGCGCGGACCGCAGTACCCGGCCGAACCGGGTGTACCCGCCGCCGCGCAGCGGAAGCCCGCCCAGGTCACGGACGTTCTCCACCCCCGCCAGCCGCACCCAGCGCCCACCCCCGGACCCGTCGCTCACCGTCGCGTCTCCCACCGTCGCGTCGCTCACCGGGCGACCCGCACGGTCACCGACATGCCGCCCTCCCCCACCAGCACGTGTGGCGGCTCGGGGTGCCCCGCCGCGCGCAGCCGGGCCCGGACGTCCGCCACCACCTCGCGCAGCCGCCCGCCGTCCGCGCCACCGGCGTCCTCGGCGACGGTGATCAAGCAGCCCCCGCCCACGGCCACGGCCGAGATCCGCAGGCTGCCGCCGGTCGGGTCGGCTCGATCGCGTTCCGCACGGCGTGCTCGACCAGCGGCCGCACCGTCAGCGGCGGCACGACCACGCCGCGCACCCCGTCGTCAACCTCTTCGACGACCCGCAGCCGATCATCGAAGCGCGCCCGTTCCAACGCCAGGTAGCTGCGCACGTTGGCCAGCTCGGCACCGAGCGGAACCGGGCCGGCCGCCGTCCCGAAGCCGTAGCGGGCGTAGTCGGCGAACTCCGCGAGCAGGTCACGGGCCCGTGGCGGGTCGGTGCGCACGAAGGCCGAGATCGTGGTGAGCGCGTTGTACACGAAGTGCGGCGAGACCTGTGCGCGCAGCGCCCGCAGCTCGGCCCGGGCCATCGACAAGGCCAGGTCCGGCTCGTCGGCGGCATCCTCCTGCTCCCGGGACACCGGCGGTGGCTCCGGCGGACCGCCCGGGGGTCGGAGGTCCCGGCCGCCGGGCGGTCGACAGGGGACAGCATCACCGCGCCGTCGGCATCCGGGAACCACGGCGAGAGCTCGGCCGGCGGACCCGCCAGGTCGAGTTCACCGAGCAGTTCGCGCCGGCGCCGGTGCGGCAGGCCCAGCGTGACCCGGTCGTCCAGCGCGAGCAGATCGGTGACGTGGTAGCGCACCGGTACCGCGCGCAACAGGGCCGGCGACGGGCGGGCGACACCGGTCCGCCGGCGAAGCGCGGCCGTGCTGGGCAGCCCCTGGCCATCCAGCGCGACGATCTTGCCATCGAGCACGTACCGACGGCCGGTCGCGGTGAGCGAGGACAACTCCGGATACCCGGCGGTGATCGGTCGTTCGGACGAGGCGCTGAGCAGCCGGAGCCCACCGGAGCCCAGGTAGGCGATCGCCCGCAACCCGTCGAGGTCGAACTCGAAGCCCCAACCCGGCCCGGCCGGGACGCCACCCTCAACGGGCGACATCGGTCGTACCGGCCGCCACACCGGATGCGGCGCATCGGGCCGGGCCGATACCGGGTCCGGCGGACACACCCGATCGTCGAACCAGCACCCGCTCAGCGTAGGTGCCGACCCCGACAGGCGCGACCGGCAACCAGGGACGCGGCCGGTCAGCAGGCGCCCGCGCCGCCGAGCGCCGAGGTGATCAGGCCGAGCACCGACGCGAGCAGCGACGGCGAGCAGGCAGGCGCCGGCGCGGACGACACCGGCGCGGCGGCGCCTGCGCTACCGCCGCCCCGGCCGCCCCCGCCGAACGCGGCTGCCGTGGACCCGGAACCGGCCGGGCTGAGCTGCTCCGGTGCGGTGCCCCCGCCGCCCGCGGTGACGGCCGGAGCGGGTGGGGTGCCGGTCAGGTTCTGGACCACGAGATCGGACCGCGGGCCGTCGGGCGTGCCGGGCGCGGCGGTGGCCGGGTCGCCGGAGCCGATTCCGGCGTCGGAGCCCAGCACGGCCACCGCCAGAACCAGGGCCAGGACCGCGATGGCCGCTCCCACCGCCAGATAGGCCCGGATCATCGGGGGCACCTCCGCAGTCGGCCGACCTTGCCCATTCAACGACACTGGCCCCGGTCCCGTACCCCCGGGTCACCCGGATGGGACGGATCACCGGCCCCGGTCGCGGACCGGAGCGGGTGTGCGCTCGATGTACAGCGGGCTGGCCACCAGGCACCGGCGCCTCGCCGAACTCGACCGCGCCCACCGGCTCACCGGCGCATCGAGCAGTACCCGGGCATACCCGCTGAACCGCTCGGGGGTATTCCGGCTCTCCCACGCCGCGTCGTCGAGCAGCCGCAGCTCACCGGGCAACGGGACGCTCAGCTGGTCGGGGTCGGGGTGGTGGTCCTCGACGGCGAGAGCGCTGAGCGTCGGCAGCAACCGGATCAGGTACCTGCGCACCGCCAGCGGCGGGGCGAGCGCCGGTGGACGGAAGCGATCGGAGAACATCTCCTCGGGAGGGGCCAGCAGCACCAGCCGGGTCGGGGCCGCCTGCCAGTCCTCGGGTGCCCAGAACAGGGTGAATCCGGCGGTCTCCGGGCCGGCGGGGTGATCGGCAGGGTGCCCCCACTCGGCCAGGCCCACCGTCGCGACGTGCATCGTCGCCTCGAACCGGACCCACTCACCGGCCGAGACGTCGTCCTCGTCGAACGAGCGCGCGGTCTGCTCGATGTACCGCACGACCTGGCGCAGCTCGGCGTTCTCCGGCGACCGCGTCTCCTGCCCGGAGCGCGGACCGCCACCCAACCGGCCGACCCCGCGTCCGTCCAGGTCGTGCAACCGCCGCAGGAACCCACCGCTGGAGCGGGTCTGGGTGAACTGGGCGAGCTTCCTCCGCGACAGGTGGACCCGCTCCCTCACCGGCGCATTCTGACCCGCGTATCCGCCGATCGCAACGGCCCGGCCGCCAGTTGCTGACGCCGCCCTCCGGCGGACCGAGCCACTAACTCGGGGCACACCGGTACCGGCCGCCGTCGGAGAGAATCATCCGGCCGCCGGTGGGACCACTCGTCGGTCACCTGCCGCAGCCGTCGGACCCGGTCACACGTACGACAGGAGCAGCAGTATCCCCAGCAGAAGGATCACCCATCGCACCATGCCGCTGGTCGACCAGGCCGATCCCAGGGGACCGTTCATGCGCAGCGGGCGGGTGAGGAGTCTGCCCACACCACTCAGACCCGATCGGGCAGCAGGCCCCATTCGGTCATGCAGTCCTGCCATGCCCCGTTGTCCGTGCATCCACGCCGCGGGCAGGACCCGGCGGTACACCACGTCCGCATCCAGGTTCACCGATCGAACCTCGGGCGGATAGAGGCCCGTGCGGGTCAGGACGGTGAACGCCATCGCCGCGAGCGCCAGCAGCTGGATCTGGTTGACCACGTGGGCCGCCGTGTAGGGCGCGTAATCGACCGGGAAGGGGAGCAGGCTGTACATCAGCCCCGGCGCAACCCCGATGGCGATCGACAGTGCAGCCGCCATCGCCATTGCGATCCGCATGTTCAAGGGGGCCTCGGGTACCCGGTGACCGGCATCGTGCGCGAAGAAGGTGAAGAACGGAATCTTGATGCCTGCATGGTGGAATACCCCCGCCGAGGCGAACAGCAACAACAGCCAGACCACTGTGCGGTGCTCCTCGGCCACGGCCTCGAGGATCAACGACTTCGTCACGAAACCGGAGAACAGGGGAAACGCGGAGATCGATGCCGCGCCGATCATGCACAGGACCGTCGTCTGCGGCATGGACTTGTACAAGCCGCCGAGTTCGGTGGCCTTCGCCGTCCCGACGCGGGTCAGCACCGCGCCCAGGCTCATGAAGAGCAGGGCCTTGAAGAAGATATCCGCGAATGCATGCGCCGCGGCTCCGTTGATACCCAGGCTCCCGCCGATGCCCACTCCGACCACCATGAAACCGAGTTGGTTGATCATGCTGTACGACAGCACCCGTCGTAGATCGTTCTCGATCACCGCATAGAAGATCGGGAAGCACGCCATGACGACCCCTATCCACACCAGCGCCTCAGTGCCCGGAAAGCCGCGCGCGAGCGCGTACACCGCCAGCTTCGTGGTGAACCCGGAAAGCACGACCGTGCCGACAGCCGTCGCCTCCGGGTAGGCGTCCTGGAGCCAGGTGTGCAGGACCGGGAAACCGCATTTGATCCCGATCGCGATCAGGATCAACAACCCGCCCGGCGCGCTCGCGCCGATGTAGTCGAACCGCAGGCCGCCGCCGCCGTCGACATGCAGCGCGATCCCGCCGAGCATGAGCAGACCGGAACCCACCTGGGCTACGAGATAGCGTATCCCGGCGCGATAGCTACGTTCGGTGCGCCTGGCCCAGATCAGGAGCACCGACGACAAGCCGGTCAGCTCCCAGAACACGAACAAGGTCACCAGGTCACCGGCGAGCGCGCCGCCGATCGCGGAACCGGCGTACACCAGGATCGCCGTTTGTTGAACCCGATCTCGAACATGTAGCCCGTAGACCACACCCAACAGCGCGGCAAGGCAGAAAGCCGTGCCGAAGACCCTTGCCAGGGAGTCGACGCGGACCGGTTCCAGAAGCAGACCGAGCATCGTGAACTGGCTCGTCCGCCCCTCCGGCAGCAACCACAGCAACGCGAGTGCGCCTGTCGGGAGAGCCAGCATCCAGGCACTGCGTACCCGGGCAGGCAGCAGCGGCAGCGGCAACGCGCCGAGGAGCAGCACCAGCGCGGGATTACCCATCATCCGCCGCCTGCTCCCGCCGTTCGTAGTAGTCCTCGTCGCGACGCAACAGGTGCCGCAGCTGCTTGGCGACCAGGACGAGCGAGAAGCTCACCACGAAGCCGAATACCGGGTAGAACCCGAACCAGTTCTCGAACGTGAAGTGCGGTGACTTCGCGTACAGCAGGTCGGTGAGCAACAGCAGACCGCACACCAGGTAGAGAGCCCGGACCACCAGCCGGACATTGCGGGGTTCGTCCAACCCGCGACGGTCGTCCTTCATGGCAGCTCCAATGCGCGGCCGAGCGGACCCACGATCAGGTCGGGAACAAAGAAGAGGGCGACGCACGCAGCGGCCGTGACGACCAGGGGCACCACGCAGGCAGGTGGCGCCTCGCCATGGACCGCGCCCGGCGGAGCCGGCCGAGAGAACGCGCGCAGGGGGATCGGGAGCAGGTAAGCGAGCGACAGCAGGGAGCCCACCAGCAGAACCGCCATCATCACGGCCTCCCCCGCGTCGGCCGTGCCCTGCAGCAGAAGCCACTTGCTCCAGGTGCCTCCCAAGGGAGGCAGACCGATGATCGACAGCGCAGCCACCAGGAACGCCCCGAAGGTCCACGGCATGGCCCGACCAAGCCCGTCGAGCTCGCTCACCCGGCTCTTGCGCACGGACGTGTAGATCGCACCCGCGCAGAAGAAGAGCGTGATCTTGCCGACCGCATGGGTGACGAGATGGAGCGCGCCGCCGAGAGCCGCGACCCGACTGGCGAGCATGGCGCCGAGAACGATGTAGGCGAGCTGACTGACGGTCGAGTAGGCCAGTCTCGCTTTGAGATTGTCCTTGGCGGTCGCAATGCCCGCTGCAACCAGTACCGTGATCCCGGCGGTCCACATCATCACCGTGCTCGCACCGCTGGAGTCGAGTGTGTCCAGGCCGAAGGTGTAGATCGAGATCTTGAGGACTGTGAAGACACCGGCCTTCACCACCGCCACGGCATGCAGCAGGGCCGACACCGGGGTGGGCGCGACCATGGCCTCCGGCAGCCAGCGATGGAAGGGCATCAACGCGGCCTTGCCGGTACCGATCACGAACAGGCCGAGCAGGACGGCGAGCACGCCAGTACCAGCGTGCCCGGCGAGCAGACCGCCCGGGACGAACTCGGTGCTGCCGGTGAGAAGCCAGGTCCAGACGATCGCCGGCAGCAAAAGACAGATCGACGTCGCGAGCAGCAGCCCGAGATAAACACGTCCGCCGCGCCGCGCCGCAGCGCTGCGCTCGTGGGTGACGAGCGGGACCGTGGCCAGTGTGAGCACCTCGTAACCTACGAACAACGTCAAGAGGTTCGCCGAGAAGGCGATCCACAGGGCAGCGGCCACGGCGACGGCGAAGTAGAAGTAGAAGCTCGTCTGGCGGGGTAGTCCGTTCGCCCGCACGTAGCCGATCGAGAACAGGGTGGTGATGGGCCAGAGGACGGCGGCGACCGTCGCGAACAGCAGCCCGAGCGGCTCCAGATGGAAAGCGAACGTCAGGCCGGGTAGCCAGGTCCACATCTCGAACCGCAGGTCGGTCCCCACCACGGCCCACAGACTCAGCACGGTCACTGCCGCGGCGAGCCCGCCGGCGAATGACGCGGACTCCCTGAGGTTCGGACGGTGCCGCAGCAGCAGCACTCCCACCCCTCCCAACAGCGGCGAGGCCACCGCCAGGGGAAGCAGCAGTGGCTGCCACGCCGTGGCCGTCACCTCAGTCTCCCGGCCACCGCGACGGCCGCGCCGTCGGCGAGGGCAGCGGGCAGGACCGGGCTCAGCCCGAAGTACAGCGACATCAACACGAGCAGCCAGGTCATCGCGACCATCGGCACCGCCGGAGGCCGCAGCAACGGAGTTTCTGGCGGCTCCCGGAACCAGGCGATCTCGACGATCCGGCCGACGTACACCACCGCCAGCAGGGAGCTGCCCAGCACCGCGCCGACGACGAACCACTGACCTTGCTCCACGAGCGCCAGCACCAGCGCCCACTTGCTCACGAAACCGGCCGTCGGTGGCAGGCCGATCAGCCCGAGGCCGGCCAGCAGGATCGCGGCGAACGTCCAGGGCATTCGGCGTCCGAGTCCGGCCAGCGCCTGCAGGTCCACCGAGCCCAGCCGCATCAGGAGCACTCCGGCGGCGGCGAACAGCGCGGCCTTCGTCACCGCATGGTTGATCATGTGCAGATACCCGGCCGAGATGCCGTCGACCGTGGCGAGGCTGAGCCCCGCGACGATGTAGCCGATCTGCGCGACGCTCGACCAGCCGAGCAGATACTTGAGATCCCGCTGGAAGCAGGCGATCGCGGACGCCAGCACCATGGCCGCACAGGCTGCCACGAGTCCGATGGACCCGACCGGAAGCAACCCGAACACGAGAGACCCGCCGAACACCGTGAGGGCGAACCGGAGAAAGGCGTACACCGCCACCTTGGTCCCGACTCCCGCGAGAAGGGTGCTCACCGCCGACGGCGCCTCCGCGTAGGCGCCAGGAAGCCAGGAGTGCAAGGGGAACAGCGCCATCTTGACGGCCAGGCCGACGACGACGAACGCGACAGCGGCGGTCAGCGCCCGGTTTCCGTAGACATCCGGAAGCCGTTGCGCCAGATCGGCCATGTTCAGCGTGCCTGTAACGGCGTAGGCGAGCGCGATACCGATGAGCAGGAACGTCGCCCCGATGGTTCCGACGATCAGGTACCGGAACGCGGCAAGCAGCGCACGGCGCCGCTTGCCCATGGCGATCAACGCGTAGGACGACAACGAGGTGATCTCCAGAAACACGAACGCGTTGAACGCGTCCCCGGTCGCGATCACACCGAGCATCCCCGCGACGCAGAGACACATGCACGCGTAGAACAGCGGAATGCGACGCGTCTCGATCTCGGCCTCGACGCTCGGCCGGGCGTAGACCGCAACGATCAACGCGATCAGTGAGACCAGGGCTAGCATCGGCGCGTTCAGCGGGTCGATGACGTACTCGATCCCGCGCGGCGCCGGCCAGCCACCCAGCGCATATCTCACGGAGCCCTGTTCCATCCGCAGGACCAGGAGGACGGCACAGACCAAGGCCCCGCCTGTGACCAGCAGAAACAGCGTCCACGCTGCGCGACGCTGCCGCAGCAGGGCGCACGCGGGCGCACCCATCAAGGGGATCAGGACCTGAAGAACCGGCAGATGGGTCATGCGGCGGTGTGCTCCGACGCTTCGGCCACGATCGCCTCGTCCTCCTCAAGGGTGCCGTACTCCCGGAAGATCCGGACAGCAAGGGCGAGACCTAGCGAGGTGGTCGCCATACCGACGACGATGGCCGTGAGCACCAGCACGGCGGGGAGCGGATGCGAATAGGTCTCGATGCCCGGCGCCACGATCGGCGCCGTTCCCCCGGCCACCTTGCCGAAGCTGACGTACAGCAGGAAGACGGCGGCCTGGAAGACGTTCAGCCCGATCAGCTTCTTCAACAGATGACCATGGCTCAGCACGATGTAGAGCCCGCTCATCATCAGTACGATGATGAGCCAGTAGATGTAGTGGGTCGCGATCACTGCAGGACCCGCCGGTCGGCGAAGACGAAGAAGATCGCCGTCATCACCCCGGCAACGGTGATACCGACGCCGAGTTCCACCAGCAGAATCCCCACATGTTGCCCCATCACTGGATGGGAAGGGCTCAACGCGTCGTAATCGAGGAAGGTCCCGCCGAGCAGCATGCTCGTCAGGCCGACTCCGCCGTAGAGCAGCAGCCCGGACGAGATAAGCACTCGTAGCAGCCAGCGGGGCACCACTCTCCGGGCGTTGTCGATACCGAAGACGAGTCCGTAGAGCACGAACCCGGAGGCGAAGATGACTCCGGCCTGGAAGCCCCCGCCCGGGCCGTAGTCACCGTGGAACTGTACGTACAGCGCGAACAGGAAGATGAACGGAAAGAGGATCTTGCTGACCACACGGAGGATGCGGTAATCGGCGAGCAGGAGCTTCCTGCGCTCGAAGTCGGGGTCGTGCCGCGGCACGTACGAGAGGAGCAACAGGACAGCTGTACCTGCGGTGAAGATGACTGCGAGCTCACCGAATGTGTCGTATCCCCGGTAGCTCGCCAACACCGACGTGACCGTGTTCGGCACGCCGATGTCGTTCTGCGATTCGAGTAGGTAGGCCTCGGTGATCGGGTGGCGTTGCACGGGTGAGTCGCGCGCACCGAACGCGGGCAGATCCTGACTGCCGTAGATGAGCAGCCCCCCGGTCAGGACTGACCCGATCCCGGCCGGCCACAGGCGCCGCCGCGGCGTGACCGCTTCGCGTGCCCGGGTCAGGGCCAGCACGGTGAGCATCAGCACCGTGCTGATGCCGGCCCCGACAGCGGCCTCGGTGAACGCCACGTCGACCGCATCGAGCACCACGAACAGGCAGGCGATCACCAAGCTGAACAGGGCCGCCAGCATCACTGCGCCGTAGAGCCCGCGCAGCCGCGTGATACCGATGGCGGTCACCACCAGGATGGCGAACAGCACGAGGCTGATGAGTTCGATCTCAGACGTCACCGCCGTGGCTCACCGTCAGTCCAGACGCGCACTCCGTCCCGGCGCGCCGCCTGGGCCAGCGCATGGGTGGCAGTGGGGCTGGTCAGCAGCAGGAACAGCAGGATAAACAAGAGCCGGACTACCACACCCCAGTCGGGGGCCCGCAGGATCAGCCCCAACGCGATCAGCCCGACGCCGGCCGTGTCGGTGAGCCCCGCAGCGTGTACCCGGCTGTAGAAGTCGGGCATACGGAGCAGACCGACACCGCCGGACAACGTAACCAGGGCGCCGACCAGCACGAGCACACCACCAGCTGATCCGACCAGGCTGGGCGCGGTCACCGGACATCCTCCTCGCTACGCACGGCGTCCAGTTCCCGGTAGTGGCTCAGCTTCAGCACGGCGACCGTGCCCACGAAGTTGACCAGCGCATAGAAGAGCGCGATATCGAGAAACTGAGGTCGCCCCATCACGAAGCCGATCAGGGCGACGAAGATGACGGTCTTCGTCCCGAACATGTTGACCGCGAGAATCCGGTCGTAGAGCGTCGGCCCGAGCAGGGCCCGAACAAGCGCGAGCACCATGGTGGTCAGGATTCCGATCATCGCGGCAACGAGGAGCACGATCACGGCTCCAAGGCGCGTACGCGGTCGAGCATCTGCCCGCCCCGGAGGTCATCGAGACTGGTCTCTCTCAGCGCATGCACCTCGATGCCCTCGTCACCGACCTGGAGCGAGAGCGTTCCCGGGGTGAGCGTGATGGAGTTCGCGTACGCGACTGTTCCGACTTCCGAAAGTCCATGCACGGGGGTCGTGGCGACCACCGGACGGGACGCCAGGCGCGGCGACCAGACCTGGCGCAGCACCGCGAGCGATGACGTGGTGATCTGCCAGGCCAGCCAGCACGCGTACCTGAGTGCCGCCAGCGGCGGCCGTATCCGGAGGCCTGACTCGTCGACCCTATCCATCCGATGAACCACCATCATGACGAGGCCCACGGACAACACCCCGCAAGCCAGCAGCAGCGCCGTGTAATGCGCGGAGAGCACCAACCAGAAACCCGCAAGGAGGAAGGCGAGGAAGGCGGCCCGACGAGTCACCGCGCAGACATCCGGCTCAACACGGAGTTGGCTGTCACGGCGCCCGGCGGCCGGTCCGAATGATCGATCACGGCGACCGGTGGACATCCCTGACGCGTCATCAACGGGCGCATCCCCACACGGTCGCGTCCGCCTGGACGAGCGGCAGCTCCCGGGCAGCGTTGCGAGGCGAGGACCGATCGGCCAGCAGACGCGCCACCTCGACCGCACCCCGGTTCAACCCCACCCCCGGGATCTCGCACCGATCATGCGTGCGCACCGTGTACCCCTGACGTCGAACGGTCCGAGGTCATGTGACCTCGGACTACGCCGACCAGACTTCCCGGCACACCGGGTCGAACCCTAGTGGCAACTGCTCTCGTTGTCGCGTTCTCGACGATCGCCTCACATCTGGAGCCCTTCCCCGGGCGCGCCAACTCCGGGTTTCCTACCCTTGGCCGCACCCACCTCACACGCCGGAGCCGGCCGCGCCGGACACCGCGACTCGTGCCGTGCTGAGCTGGTACCGACCGACTGACAGGGGGTACTGGAACACGTAGGCCTCGATCTTGTCGACTGCGGGGAAGTCGCGGAACCTGAGGCTGAGCCGGGTCACCGCAGCCTCCCGCAGGGCAGGCCCCATGAGCCCTCCCCGATCGGGGTCGAACGCCCAGTCTCGTAGCCCGGACAGCGGCTCCGCCCCCCAGGTCAACGCCGCTCCGGCGGGCTCGGTCACACCGTCCCGCTGGCGGGGCTGCTCAAGGCAGGGAAAAAGGAAGGCGGTCTGCCAGGCCACCCCGGTCGGCTGGCGGTCGCGAAGGTACTCATGCAGCGGTATCCAGCGTTGCACAGTCGGCGCGCCGAACGCCATCCAGCCGTGCTCGGCGGTGCTGGTGTCCACGGCAGCGAGCCGAATCCGGTCCGCCTCGGGTGGCGCGGAGTCGACATCGATCGCATGGGATCTCCAGACGCTGCTGTCCACGGCAACTTCCTGCAGCAGGTCGGCCACCACCTGTACCGCTCCGGACCGCGACTCCCGGCCGAACTGCACCCGGAACTCGTTGCCGTCACCCGTCAAGCCGGACACAACGGTCACCAGCGCGTGGCCTTGCGGAGGCTGGGCGAGCTGATACCACGGGCTCGCGAAGCGTCCGGTCGCAACGCGGTCATCGCGGTCCACGGCGCTGCCCCACACCGGCACGGCCGCGGGAAGATCGTCCGGCGGTGGCCGGCCCGGGCGCCAGCCACCGAGGACGAACGGCGTGGCTCCAGTCACGGATGCCGGGCCGGGACCGGCCGGCACCAGGACTCGTGCGCTTCCGGGGTCGAGGACGTCCACCTGCGCCGCCGCCCCGCACCGGGTGCCTCCGGGGTCCTGCCAGGCATCGGACTGAGGGGAGTAGGTCGCGCTGGTCTGCTGGGCGGCGTAGCCGAACGAGCCGAGCAGGTGGACAGTTGTCGTGGCGAACAGCAGACACACCGTCACCGACGCGGCCGCAGCCGTCGTCACCGCGAGGTCGTTGCCGGCGACGCGGGCACAGACAAGGCGAAGCCCCACCCATGCCGCCACGAACGCCCCGGCCCAGACCATGGGATGGTCCAACGGCAGGCCGCCCGGAGCGGGCGGCTGGTCGGGCGCGGCCATGCCGAGGTTCCAGGAGTAGGGCCAGGAGTTCGGACCGTGACCGACCAGCGCGCAGGTCGCCACCACGGAGCCGGCGGCAACGGCCAGCACGGCCACCGGCACCGGGCGCCGTTGCGCGATCTCCCGGACGAGTCGGGGCGCGGCCACCAGGAAGAGCGCGAGGAACACCGGACCGATCCCGGCGAGCGCCCCGAAGTGATGGCTGGGCTTGCTCGGGGTCGGCAACAGCAGCACCAGGGATGCGACGACCACCCAGCCGGAACGGCCGAGCCACACGTGTCGGTTCGGACGAGCCGCTTGTACCGTCACGAACCAGACCAACGCCACCAGGCAGACGAGCACGGCGGCGCGACGCGCGTAGGAGCCGAAGTGAGAGTAGGGATCCAGTAACGATGCGTACCGCGCGATCTCCAGGTACCAGGTCATCGCGGTCTGGATGGGCGCGAAGATCTCCTGTGAACGCACGAAGTCACGCCAGGAGCCATCAGCGAATCCGAGAACGGCGGCGAGCGCGATCGGCCCGGTGACGACGATCCACTCGGCGGCGATCGTTCGCCCGGTGGCCGAGCGGGCGCGAATCATTCGATGTACCGCGGGCGCAGTCACGATCGGGGCCGCCAGGGCCACGAACCCGGTGGGTGCGGCCATCAGGCCGGCACCGGCCAACGCCCAACCGACGGCGACGGGCGCCAACCGGCTGCGCTCGATCCCGTAGGCGATGCTGGCCAGGCTGGCCACCGCAGCGAACGCGACAACGGGCTCCGGCCGGACGCCCATGCCGTAGGGCAGCCACCACGCGAGGAACGCGAGGGCAAGTACTCCCCGGAGCACCAGACCGTCCCGCTTCAGCTCGCGCCCGGTACGGGCGGGCCGGGGATCGGCGTGCATCCCGGCCCTGGCCACGAACGCCCTGGCGAGCATCCAGGTGCCTACGCCCAGCAGCAGGGCCGGTAGCTGCTGGACGACCGGCGCCCGGCCGAACTGCTGCTGGAACGCAGACAGGGCGTAGTAGACCCAGGAGAACGGGGTGAATCCCTGGTTGTACAGCTGGTAGTAGTTCGGGACATACCCGGAGAACGGAACGTTCGCCGCCATGGCGCTGTAGTAGCCGTCGTCGTCGGTCATCGGCGACAGGAACAACCAGGCGACCAGCACCGCGACCACACCGACATCGACCGGGCGTGGCCGGTGTCTGGTGAGCCGGGTGCGGACGACGCCGGGCGAGCTCCTGCGCTTCCCGACGAAAGCCGATCGCATCCTGTCACGCAGGGCGACGGCTCCGAGCGCCGCCACGATCGACACCGCGGCCACCGTGGTCAGGACGAGCTTGCCCGTCGTGGGAACGGTGTTGAAGAAATCGTCGGCGACGATCCGGACCACCAGGTCATCATCCGGGTCGGGTAGGGCACGAACGGACGTCGTGAGGAGGTCGACATCGGGCAACGCCGACTCCGCCAACAGCTCCCTGTCGTCGAACGGGGACCGCTCCGGGTCGGGTGCCGCCGGTCGCTGCCGGACCTCACCCACGGGTGTGCCGTTCAGGAACACCGAGACTGCCAGCCGGTCGCCCGCGATCAGGTACCGGCATCTCCCGGGCGGAAGCGGTGCGCGTACCAGCTCCTTCCCTCGGCTACGCACTGTGAGTTCCCCGCTCGGGGCGACACGGACGACGAGCGCGCGAGCCTGTGCCTCCCGCGCGTTCTCAGCCATCGTGGCGAGCACCAGACCGTCGGGCGCCTCGGCGGCCGCCCGTGCGGCCCGACAACTGAACCTGACCTCAATCTTCGCCGGCTGGTAGCTGGTGAGCATGAGCATCGTCGGTTCGGGCGCGGACGGGTCGAGCGGCCAGGTGATGACCGGCTCACTCAACCGGACCGGGGCAAACGGCAGCGCCAGCCCGCTGAGCAGAGCGAGCAGGGAGGCCAGCACAGCAGTGCGGAGCAACGCCCTCGAACGTCGAGGCTCCCGCAGCCGCCTGGCGTCAGCGAGCGCCGGACCGCTCGCGCGACCTCGCAGGAACTCCCGCTGCTCGGACGGCGGCACCCGGCGACAGTACCGAGGACGCAACCGCAGGCCTGCAATGAGGTGCCTCACCTGTGGAGCCGTCGTCTGCGCACCGGGAGGCGCGTCGTCGACCACAGCTTCTCCGGGTCAGCGTCACGATGCGGGGTGGCCCAGCTGCAGATCGGTGAGCGCGTCGTCGAGTGCTCGTTCGACGATCGGTCTCATGGTGGTGAGGTAGGTCGCGGAGACGTGGTTGTCATCCATGTACACAAGCACGTTGCCGATGACAGCCGGGCAGACGTCGGCGTCGCAGTAGGAGTCGCTGAAGTCCAGGAACCGCACGGTCGCCGGTACGTCCGGCAGGTCGGCATAGGGCGCACGGCCACTGTAGAGCGCGGATCGAGGGGTCATGCACTCCGCCGCGTCGCGGCCCTTGCTCTCCACACAACGCGATGGCGCGGTGTCGAAGCGGGGGTTGTCCCGCGCGGCCAGTACCGCGATGTTCTCTGCGGCCAGCTTCCGCCATTGCTCCACGTAGCCGGTCGGGGTGTACTCGCCCAGTCCGGTCCGGACCTCCCGGGTGGCGGCGGTGAACACGAAGTCCGGCCGCTGCGCCAGCAGCTCGTCGAGCGCGGCGGCATTCCAGTCCACGCAGGACTGATCGCCCGGTCTGATGTCGGACTCGGCAGAGAACGCACAGCCGCCCCTGGACATGAAGAGGAGTTGCCAATTCCGCTCCGCGGCGATCGGGCGCAGTGCGGTCAGGAACTGCGCGGGATGCGAGTCCCCGACCAGCGCCACCCGCCGAGCCGGCGGACCGACGGTCTGGCTCCGGCACACCTCCAGGCCGGAACCGCGCGGGGACATAGCGCAGTCCAGTGCGGCAAGGCTCACGCGGTCGTGGCCCAGGCTCACCAGCGACGGCGCCAGCGGGGGGTCGTCCGCCCCCCAGTACTCGAACCCTGGGGTGAGCACGAGGGCGCCAGGGTGGTCGAGATCGCCAATTGCGAGCGCGTATGCCCGAGCTTTGTGTGCGCTGACCAGCTGCCAGCAACCAACGGCCGCCAACAGCCCGAGAACGCCGACGGCTGCGACCAGGTGATCCCGACCCGGCCGCGCTCCAGCCGGCGACGCCACCACCGGGGTCTCGACAAACCGGTGGGTTAGGGCCGCCAGGGCGACCGACAGCGCGATCACCGCGCAGCCGCCCGCGATACCCGGCTCCGCCCGGTCCGATTGCACGAGGAACAGAACGAGCACCGGCCAGTGCCACAGGTACAGCGAGAAGCTGAGGTTGCCCAGGTACTGCAGCGGCGCAGCGGCAAGCAGCCGATCGACCCCGGACGCCCTTCCGGTTCGGCCGGCCACCAGCACGGCAGCCGCACAGAGGGTGGGCCACAAGGCGGCGTAGCCCGGGAACATCTGACCAACCTGGAGCACCAACCCGCAGCCGAGCAACCCGAGCACCCCGGCCCAGCCCAGCGCGACCCGGGCAGCGACCGGCAGCACCAGTTTGCCGATCACCAGGGCCAACAGTCCACCCAGCGCGAACTCCCACACCCGGGCGAACGAGTGGAAGTACGCCAGCTGCTGGTTCACGGCGGTCAGCCAGATCGAGAAGGCCAACGATGAGGTGAACAGCAAGGCGAGTGCGGCACCGACGAGCGCTCGAGAAGCCTCGGCCCGGCCGGTGCGGTTCGGTCCAAGCTTGTAGCCAACCCATCCGAGCACACCGATCAGGACCGGCCAGACCAGGTAGAACTGGCCTTGGACCGAGAGCGACCAGAAGTGCTGCACGAGGCTCGCGCCGTCGTGCTGGGCGAAGTAGTCCGTCGAGTCCGCGGCCAGTTGCCAGTTCTCGGCAAAGATCGCCGCTGCCGTGATCTCCCGGATGGTCTGCAACCAGCGGTTCTCCGGAAGCAAGATGACGCCGGCGATCACGCACGCCGCCAGGACAGTCAGCATGGCCGGCATCAACCGCCGGATCATTCGCCCCCACACCGCGACACAGTCGATATCGCCCCTGGCCAGCGCCCGGGTCAGCTGACCTGTGAGCAAGAACCCGGACAACAGGAAGAAGACGTCCACGCCGCCCGACACCCGGCCCAGCCACACGTGGTAGAGGACCACCAGCACGACGGCCAGTGCGCGCAACCCCTGCAGCTCCGCCCGGAACACCGGCTTGCGATCAGCTCGAGAACGCGGGAGAACCGCTGTCATCGCGCGATGTCGGTCAACACCCACACCGGCCGCGTTGAGCGCATTGCCATGGCGGGCGGGAGACGGCATTGATCGAGTCCTTCAGTCGGCGGACAGAACTCACCTCACTCTGCCGACCAGACTTCCCGGCGCACCGGGTGAGACCGTACCGGCCGTCGCGACACTCGAAGTACGGGGGTATGTCGACCGCTGCCCGGATGAGGACGGATCGGCCGGTTGGCGCCATTGACGGTGACGACGGGATCTGCGTTCCCCGCACGGCCTCCTGCTGATTCCGCGGGTCCGATCTCGTGATCGTCCGGAGAGTGCGGGGCAGCATCCGCCTCGGGTGAGGATGGCCGTGGCGATGAGCACCGCTTGATGACACGCCTGATGTACGGCTACAGCCTGATGTGCTGCCTGTCCGACGGGATGGCGCACCAGCCCTCGGCGGGTACCGGCACCGTCATGCGCGCGGACACGCTGCGCGGCTACGCCGTGCGCGCCGGGTTCGCCGGCGTCGAGGTGCTCGACATCGCCGACGACTTCTTCGGTTTCTACCGGCTGACCCGGCCCTGAGCCGGAACCGACACCCGACATACCTAGGTGGCCGGTGTCGAACAGCCGGTTCGGGACTGAGATCTGCTCGGTAGGCGGGTCATGCGGGCTCCTGGAGGGGGTCGGGATGCGGTTCAGCTGGGCTGCGTGGTGCTCCGTGGTGCCGTCCCAGGCCGTGATCCG
>JAJCYC010000030.1 GCA_029263115.1 Pseudonocardia sp.
GCCTATCGCATGTGCGGAGCGCGCTCGGCCGCCGAGGACGTGGTGCAGGAGGCATTCCTCGCTCTCTGGCGCGACCCACAGCGCTTCGACCCCAACCGGGGCAGGTTCGGCAGCTGGCTGCTGACGTTGGTCCACCACAAAGCGGTCGACGCGGTGCGCCGGGAGAGCGCCACCCGCCGCCGCACCGTCCCGGCCGCCGACGGAGGCGAGGAATGGAACGGACCTCCGGGTCCGGGAGCCGACCAGGCCGCGATCGGTTCGGTGGTGGCCGGCCAGGTCCGGGACGCGCTGGGCCGGCTGCCCGACGAGCAGCGCGAGGCGCTGGCCCTTGCCTACTACGGCGGGTACACCCAGCGTGAGGTCGCCGCGATCACCGGCGTCCCGATCGGCACCGTGAAGTCGAGGATGTTCACCGGTGTCCAGCGCCTGCGTCGGCTACTCATGCCGCTGCAGTTGGACGCCGAGATGCTGGGGAACGTCCGATGAGCGCCGAGCGGGGCTGCCCGCACGCAGAGGATGCCGTCGGCTGGACCTTGCACGCGCTGGAACCCGCCGACGAGGAAGCCTTGAACGAGCACCTGCCCACCTGCCCGGCGTGTCAGGACATCGTCCGTCAGGCCCAGGACGCGGTATGGGCGCTGGTGGCCACCTCCGAACAGGTCGACCCACCGGTCCGGCTGAGGTCCGCGTTGGCGCGGGGGGTCGCGGTCACTCCGCAACTTCCGGCGGACGCCCGCGAGCGACAGTGGGGCGCCGGCGACCCGACCGACGTCTCCGAAGACCCGGCCGCCCGGTGGGCGACGCCGACCCCGGTGGTCGGTCCGCGGCACGCCATCCCGTCGCAGGCCGCGCCCACCGGGGCGTCCGGTCTGCGGTGGGCCCGGGGCCGTCGGCGGTTGGTCGCGATGGCGGCCACGATCGCGGTCGCGCTCGTCGGTGTCGGGGCGGTCGCCGTCGAACTCGTCGAGCGGGTCAGCACCGGTGAGCAGAGCGCGCTGGCCGGGCCCTCGCCCCAGGCGAATCGCATCCTGTCCGACCTGGACCGCGCGGGTGTCGAGCATGCCGTGCTGCACGCCCCGAACGGCCAGGTGCTGGCAGCGGTCGCGGTGTTCTCCGGCCAGCGCCAGGTGATGCCGATCGGGTTGCCGGCCAACGAGGCCGACCACTCGGTGTACGTGCTCTGGGGCCTCGGCGATGGTCCGCCTACCCCGGTCGGCTCGTTCGACGTCGAAGTGCCGTCGGAAACGATGCTGCCGGTAGGCTCTGCTGCGGTCCCGGAGCGCTACGCTGAGTACGCGATCTCGATCGAGAATGGTCGCTCCGTGCCCACCTCACCAGGTTCGGTGGTAGCTAGCGGACGGGTGGCAAGCTGATCGACACTGAGGAGAAGGCGCCGGGTCGCTTGGCGGTCTTCCGCGCCAGGCTCGACACGAGGCCGACGCTGCGACGCACCTACAAGATCTGTATTGGGATGGTCGGTACGGTCGTGCTGGTCATCGGGATCGTCCTGATCCCGTACCCCGGACCGGGCTGGTTGATCGTGTTCGCCGGGTTGGCGATCTTGGCCACCGAGTTCATCTGGGCGCATCGCCTGCTGACATATGCCCGCGCCCGTTACGACGCGTGGGCCGCGTGGCTCGGTCGTCAGCACTGGTCGGTGAAGCTGCTGTTCTTCGCCGCGACCTCAGCATTGGTGCTGTTCACGGTGTGGTTGCTCGACGGGTGGGGCACCCTGGCGGACTGGCTCGGGCTCGACCAGTGGACCTGGTTACAGTCGCCGATTCTCTGATCGGGTAAGGTTCCGGAGTCGGTTGGCGTAGCGCCACCGAATCCCGGGCGATTAGCTCAGCGGGCGAGCGCTCCGTTCACACCGGAGAGGTCACTGGTTCGATCCCAGTATCGCCCACCATCATCACCGCAGGTCAGAGGCGCTCGCCCTCGAGATCACCTCCATCTCGTGTCCGCAACGTGCTGGTCGAGGCCGAACTAGTCCACGACGCTGGGCCACAAGACCGAGCCGGCCCCTCCGAGCCCGGTGGTTGGTCCGTGCGGCCTGCTGATCAGCTCGGTGACGTCGTAGCGGCCCAGCTCCGAGAAAGTCGTCGAACGACTCCCGGTCCCTGTGCACCGTGAGCGCGTCGCCGACCTCCGTCACGGGCTCGCCGGTCGCCCCCCTCAGCATGCCGGAACTGTCGATCGCCACGTGCCCCGCGGGCCGCCGGACTCCCAACCGCTGGTCACCAATCGCCGCATGCTGCCACCGGCCCCAAAGTCGCCGCGGGCTCAACGGTGAGGTGACCACCCGTATACGGAAACGCTAGAAAAACTACTCTCTGTAGCGCTGTTCTTGATCGAATCCTCTTTGATCCACTTTCCGTTGATCGGTTACGGGCGACCGCTCACCGACAGGTAGCAATCACCCAAGAATCATCCGTCACTTTTGACTCCACCGAGTGTTGAACACCATGAGCACCACGCACCACGCACGTTTACGGGATGAGCGGAAGGACGAAAGCCCATGCTGATGGCCACGATGCTGGCTCGAATGCCTGACCTGCGTCTGCGCGTCCAGACACAACACGCGCCGGACCACGCCGGTCGGTGCCGCGACTGCCGCGGCACCACCCGGTGGCCCTGCGAGCTCTACCCGATCGCCGCCGAGGCCGAGCGGCACAGCCTGCCCTCGCCGCGCTCGCCGCTGCCCTGGTCGGCTCCCGCCCCCGCACCGGTGAGCTTCCTGCTCTAGAAGCTGCGTCCGTCCGGAGGCGGGGAGCATCCGGACGGACACCATCGCCCGCCCGCGGCGGCCGGGCCGCTGACGCCACCACTCTCCGGCGTGCAGCCGCTCGGCCGCGCGGCGGGCCAACCAGAACATCCGCGCCATGCAGGCGGCAACGGCGCTCGGCTCAGGGCTCCAGTCGGTGGCTCCCGGTCCGCCCGGAGCCGCCGCGGGCGCCGAACGCGGCGACGGCCGCGCCGCCGTCCGGCCCGACGAGGTGGTCGAGCACCGCCTCCAGCTCCAGGTCCAGGCCCTCCTCCAGCGGCACCTGCGGGCCGGCCCGCACCAGGTACTTGCTCGCCGCCAGCGCCGCCCGGGAGCCGCTGGTCAGCTGGCCGACCACGTCGGCGACCGCCTGCTCGAGGTACTCCGGCGGGACCGCCCGGTAGACGAGCCCCCACTCGGCGGCCTCGCTGCCGCTGATCCGGTCGCCGGTCAGGATCAGCCCGAGCGCGCGGGCCGGCCCGACGATCCTGGTCAGCCGCTGGGTGCCGCCGCCGGCCGGGATCTGGCCGAACCGGGCATGGATGTCTGCCAGGCGCGCGTCGGTCGCCGCGACGGTCAGATCGCACGCCTGCACCAGCTCGAACCCGCCGGCCACCGCGTTGCCCTCGATCACCGCCACCACCGGCACCGGCACCTCGGTGATCGCGGTCAACGCGCGGCGGAAGGCGACGAACAGCTCGGCGAGCGCCGCCCGGCCCCGGCGGCGCAGCCGATCCAGCTCGGGCACGTCACCGCCGACGCAGAAGTTGCCACCGGCGCCCCGGATGACGATCACGTCGACCACCACGGACAGATCGCGGACCCCCGCCTCCAATGCGCGGGCCAGCGCCACGGTGACCGCGTTCATCGCATCGGGCCGGTTGAGGACCAGCTCGCCGACCCGGCCGTCGCGGCGGATCAGCACCTCGTCGCCCGATTCGCCCACCGGCCCTCCTCGCTGCGCACGCGGGCCCGGAGGGCACCGACTCCGGCTCGCCGGGTCAGGGGTGCCCCGGCCGGGTCACTGTGTCCTGACCAGGCAATCCAGTCAAGCGGCGCGGTGTGTGCGCGCATGTTGCTCAGCGCCCCCCGGGCTGCCCGGCCCGGCGGCCACCGCGAACAGGACCGGGAACCCGGCCACGCTCAGCCCCAATAGGTGCGCGGTACCCACCCGGGGTCGGCATCTCGGCCACCGCCACATCCGCTCGAACTCGGCCGTCCGCTGCTCCGCCGGCAGGTCCAACGCCGACCGCAGGTTCGTCTCGGAGAACTCGAAGGCCAGGCCAGCGGGCAGTTCCGGCCGCTCCCCCGGCGGGCGGCCAGCGCCTCGCCTCGCTGCAGTCCCGACATGCGTTTCTCCCGTTCCACCCCGTCGTGGCCCGCGTTCACCCCGTCGTGGCCCGCTCACCGGGACCCGGTCCGATCACGGCACCGGGGTCACCCCACTGGACCCGGCCGGGGCCGGACAATGCCTCGTTCGGATTGCGGTCGGCCGGTCGCCTCGTTTCCGCCCGGCGCGCCGGGCGGAAACCCGGTCGCGCGCCCGACCGCGACCCGCCAGCATCCACGGATGCGGATCCGGCGCGAACGACCCACCGACCAGCAGGCGATCGGCCGGGTGCACGACGCCGCGTTCCCGGACGTCGGCGGCAGCTCGGTCGAATCCCGGCTGGTGGCGTGGCTGCGCGCCGACGCCGGGTGGTTGCCGAAGCTCTCCCTGGTGGCGGAGGTCCCCGGCGGCGGTGACCGCGACGGCGGTGGACTGAGCGTCGGCGCCGATGGGCGGGCCGTGGCCGGGCATGTGGTGGCCTCGCGGGCCTGGCTCGATCCGGTCGGTCGGCCCGCGCTCGGGCTGGGGCCGCTCGCGGTGCTGCCCGAGTACCGGCGCAGCGGGGTCGGCGCAGCGTTGATGTACGCGGTACTGGCCGCCGCCGAGGCGCTCGACGAGTCCGTGGTCGGGCTGGTCGGTGACCCCGGCTACTACCGGCGGTTCGGCTTCGCGCCGGCCTCGACGCTGGGCATCGACAGCCCCGATCCGACCTGGGGCGGTCACTTCCAGGCGCTGCTCCTGGACCCCGACCGGGTGCCCACGGCCGGACGGTTCCGCTACGCCGAGCCGTTCGACCGGCTGGGCTGATCCCGCGCCGCCCGGTCCAACATCCGGGCACCCGCAGGACACCGGGCCGATCTCCATGCCATGGTGGGATCTCGCACAAACCTCGCCCACCACGTTGACCAGGATGTGACCACTGTGGATGCACCACTGACCGTCGCCGTCGTCGGCTCCGGGCCGTCCGGCTTCTACGCCGCGGGCGCGCTGCTCGACCAGACCGGGCTGGATGTCCGGGTGGACATGTACGAGCGGCTGGCCACCCCGTGGGGCCTGGTCCGCGCCGGGGTCGCGCCGGACCATCCGAAGATCAAATCTGTGTCCTCGGTGTACGCCGCGACCGCCGCGCACGAGTCGTTCCGGTTCTTCGGCAACGTGCACGTGGGCGGCCCGGGCATCGGTGACGTCACCCGCGAGGAACTCACCGCCCGCTACGACGCGGTGATCTACACCGTCGGAGCCCAGACCGACCGGGCGCTCGGCATCCCCGGCGAGGAGCTGCCGGGCAGCGTCGCCGCAGTCGACTTCGTCGGCTGGTACAACGGCCACCCCGACTTCACCCGCCTCGACTTCGACCTGAGCTGCCGGCGGGCGGTGGTGATCGGGGCGGGCAACGTGGCGCTGGACGTGGCCCGCATCCTCTGCTCGCCGCACGAGCGGCTGGCCCGCACCGACATCGCCGACCACGCGCTGGAGGCGTTGCGCAAGAGCTCGATCGAGGAGGTCGTCGTGGTCGGCCGACGCGGGCCGGCGCAGGTGGCGTTCACCACCCCCGAGCTGAAGGAACTGCCGGAGTACACCGGGTCCGGGGTGGACGTGCTCCCCGATGAGGTCACCGCGGTCGCGGCCGACGAGGAGTCCCTGCCCCGGGCGGTGAAGCGCAACCTGCTGATCATGCGGGGGTACGCCGCCGGCGACACCCCGCTCGGCCCCCGGCACATCAGCCTGCGGTTCCTGCGCTCACCGGTGGAGATCCTCGGCACCGACCGGGTCGAGCAGATCGTGCTCGGGCGCAACCGGCTCCGGGTCGGCGACGACGGCTGGGTCAGCGCCGAGGACACCGGCGAGCGGGAGACCTGGGACACCGGCCTGGTACTGCGGGCGGTGGGCTACCGGGGCCTGCCGATCGAGGGTCTGCCGTTCGACGAGCGCAAGGCGGTGATCCCGCACGACGGCGGCCGGGTGCGCGACGCCGAGCGGGAGTACGTCGCCGGCTGGATCAAGCGAGGGCCCACCGGCATCATCGGTACCAACAAGAAGTGCGCGGTGGAGACGGTCACCCGGCTGCTGGCCGACCTGGACAATGGTGCGCTGCGCCGGCACGAGGGCGACCGGTACGCCGAGATCGAGCCGTGGCTGGCCGAGCGGCAGCCGCGCCTGGTCACCGAGCAGGGCTGGCAGTTGATCGACGCCGCGGAGCAGTCGGCCGGCGAGCCGCACGGCCGGCCGAGGGTGAAGTTCACCGACCGGGAGCAGTTGCTGGACGTGGCCCTTCGGCGGGCCTGACCGATCGCGCCGGGGCCCGCTCGGTCGCGGCGCGGTACCGGCTCAGCAGCGCAGGGCGTGCCCCGCGCGGCTGGAGTTGTCCAGCCGGCGTACGTAGTTGATGCCGCCCGCGGTGCTCCGCGCCGCGCAGGCGGCCCGCAGCGTCGGGTACGGGCCGTAGAAGACCGCGTAGATGCTCTGTCCGGCGGCGGTGCGCCCGCGCAGCGACGAGCAGGCCCGCTCGGCGAGCAGGTAGGACGCCCCGGGGTGGCGGGCGAGCATCTCGCCGACCTCCTGTCGGTAGGACTCCGGCCGGACCGAGGCGGCGACGAACACCCCGAACCCGCCGTCGCACGACGGCCGCGAGATTGGCACGGACAGGCCGAGGTCACCGGCGGCCGGTGCGGCCTCCGGCGGAGCGGCCGCGGGCGCGGGAGCCGCAGGAGCTGAAGCCGCAGCGGCCGGAGGCGCCGGAGGTGATTGCAGAGTCGGCGGGGGCTGCGCGGGCCCGGGCTGGGCGGGCCCGGGCTGGGCGGGCCCGGCCACGGGCTGGGCTCCGGCGTCGTCGTGCCTGGTCAGCAGCACCGCCGACAGCGCGCCGACCACCAGCAGGCCGGCCAGGGCCACCGCGACCACCCCGGTCGAGCCACGCGACAGCGCCCGCTTCGGGCCGTGCTGGGATTGCACCTGCGCGGCGGTCAGTTCCACCGGGCCCCCGAGCGGCTCCAACTGCCGGGCGGGACCACGCCGGACCGGCTGCACCAGCACCAGCCGGTCACCGAAGGTCCCGTACCGGTACTCGGCGGCCTCCATCCAGACCGCATCGCGGCCGTCCCAGGCGCGCTCGTAGACCACCGCGTAGCGACCGTGCTTGGGCACACCCTCGACCACCGGCCGGCGCAGCTCGCGCAGCTGGCCGAGCACGTCGGCCGGGGGCAGTGCGCTCCACTGCAGGTTGTGCAGGACCACCGTCCGGGGCGAGCCGGGGGACTCGGGAACACCGTGCGCCACGAGGTTGGTCAACCAGCCCCTCGCCCAGTACCGGGTGTCGTCCATCCGATCCGCCTCCACGCCCGCCACCGGAAACACACCGGGGCCCGTCACCCGGTCAGGGTAGCTGGCCGGGGTGCCCGAACGGGTGATAGTCCGGAATCTCGCCGACCCGGCTCACCCGTCCAGACCGGAGACCCGCAGGGTGATGTTCAACCGGCCGCCGGCCAGGCCGAGCGTCGGATCGCCACTGCCCGGCCGGGTACGCGGCACCCCGTGATAGGCCAGCCGCGACGCTCCACCGAAGACGAACAGGTCGCCCGAGCACAGCTCGACGTCGGTCCACGGCCGGTTGCGGTGCTCGGTGTTGCCGAAGCGGAACACGCACTCGTCGCCGAGACTCACCGACACCACCGGCTCCCCCGACCGCTCGTCCCGATCCTGGTGCAGGCCCATCCTCGCGGTGGCGTCGTAGTGGTTGACCAGCGCGATGTCCGGCCGGTACGCCGCACTGGCGGCCGGATCCCGGTAGGCGTCGGCGACCGCGCGGCGGCCGAGGTCGGCCAACCAGTCCGGGAACGGGATGACCGGCGGGCCGGTGCCGTCCCCCCGGTCGACCCGGCGGGAGTAGCCGTAGGGGTACCAGTGCCAGCCGAGGCACACCGTGCGCACCGACATCGTCCCGCCGCCGGGCAGCGCCGCCGCCGCCATCCCCGGCCGGCCCGGCCCCGGCCTCGACCACTCCCGGCAGGCGGCGACCAGCAGCCGCTGGGCGTCCCGGTCCAGCCAGTCCGGCACGTGCACCGCGCCCGGCGCCACCACACGCCGCCGCCGCGGCAACAATCCCTCCACCCCACCCCCCGTGGATGCAAGGTAATGCTCCGGCACCACGTTGCACTCACGACCCTGGCAGGGTGGCTTCCGTGAGCTCCTCTCCCGAATCGCATGAACCACATGAGCCGGCCGTTACCGACACCACGCCCGCCCGGGCCGGCGCGGGCGACGTGGCGACCAGCGGCAGCATCGCGGTCGCCGGCAGCGTGGCCACCGCCGGCAGCGTCGCGGTCGCCGGCACCGTAGCGACCGCCGGCAGCGTCGCGGTGGCCGGCAGCGTCGCGGTCGCCGGCAGCCTGCTGACCTGGTTCAGCATCGCCATGGCGGCCTGCCGCCGCTGCGTGGCCTGCCTGGGGTGCGTGGGCTGCACGGACTGTATCGGCTGCGTGGGCTGTGTGAACTGCACCGGGCTGCGCGGCGTGCGGGGCGCGCGGGACGTGCACGCCGCCTGAGACACACCGCCTAGGTGGCTGGTGTCTTTCGCGTGGCGGTCGCCCGGTCCGGCGGCCTGATGCGGGAGGATCGGTGGGTGACGCTGGGGCGTGCTGATCATCAGGGTGATTTGTTCGACGAGGTGGCCCGGTTCTGTGAGGAGACG
>JAJCYC010000031.1 GCA_029263115.1 Pseudonocardia sp.
CGGCCGGGGCCGCCGCGTGTGCCTGGGGGTTGGTGCCTCTCTTGTTCGCCAGGTCGCCGTTCGCCGCGAGCCGGTCGGCGCCGACCACCACGGCGTCCACCAGGCCCCGGGCGATCGCCGACGGGCCGGCTCCGTCCACGATCACCCGGTGCGCGATGCCGTCGTGCGCCAGCTCGAACGCGGTGATCCGGGCGCCCTGCAGCAGTGGGCGGGTCTCGTCGACGTAGACCCGTTCGACGACGCCGGCCGCGTGCAGCGACCGGACCACCCCCAGCGCGGTACCCCACTCCACGCAGGCCAGCGCGCCGGCGTTGCAGTGCGTGAGCAGTCGCAGCGGCCGCGGCCCTCGGCGCTCCCGCAGCCACGCCGAGCCCCGGGCGCCGATGGCGTGGCAGGAGGCGATGTCCTCGTCGCGCACCCGCAGCGCGACGGCCAGCACGGCGTCCGGGCCGTGTTCCCAGGAAGCCAGGGCGGTCCGCACACCCCAGGCCAGGTTCGCCGCAGTCGGTCGGGCGTCGGCGATCCGCGCCGCCCAGGCCCGCGCCGCGGCGTCGGTCGGGTGCCGGCGGTCGGCCGCGGCCTCGGTCGGGTGCCGCCGCGCGGCGCAGAGCGCGACGCCGAGCGCCCCGGCCACCCCAAGCGCGGGCGCGCCGCGGACCACCAGCCGGCGGATGGCGTCGATCAGCTCGTCGGGGGTGCTCAGCCGTCGCAGGGACAGCTCGGGCAGCCGGGTCTGGTCCACGACCTGTATCCGGCCGTCGACCCAGTCGATGGTGCGAGGCAGCACGATCTCCTACCGTACGGGTGGTGTTCCGGGACCGCGACCACCCCGCCGACCCCTACCCGGGAACCGTCCCGGGCCGCTCGTTCGTCCACCTCGACGCGGTCGGTCACCCCCTGACGCCGGACCGGCGCGCGCTGGCCGGCTGGCGGGTCGGCGCGGGCGACCCGGGCGGTGCCGACAACAGTGCCGACAACGATGCTGACCACGGTGCGGGCGACGCACACAGTGTGGCCGGCGGTGCGGGAGGCGGCCCGGGCGCGGCCGGCGGCGCGTCGGGCAACACCGTCGGCGGGGGCGGCGGCCCCGGGCCGGACCTGGACGACTGGCTGGCCGCGCGGGACGCCGCCCCGATGGCCGCCCGGGTCCCGCTGCTGGTCTACGGCTCGAACCGGTGCCCGTCGAAGATCACCTGGCTGCGCCGGACGCTCGGCCTGTGCGGTCCGGTCGTGGTACTGCGCGCGCAGACCCGGGACGTTGCGGCGGTGTGGGCGGCCGGGCTGCGGGTGCGCGACAACCAGCGCCCGGCCACCCTGTCCGCCGCGGCGGACGTCCGCGAGTGGCACGCGCTGTGGCTGGCCACCCCGGACCAGATCGAGGTCCTGGACCACTGCGAGGGCCGGGGCGAGCGCTACCGGCTGGCCCGCCCGGACATCACGGTGCACACCGAGGACGGCGCGGCGGTCGAGCGCCCGTGGTGCTACCTGGGTCTCTCGCCGCGCCGCCTGCCGATCCTGGTGGACGGGGCCCCGGTGCGCTGCGCCGACCTGCCGCAGGACCGGGCACGGGCCCTCACCGGCGAGCCGGCCACCGACGACGGCCTGGGCGCCGAGACCGTCGTCGGTGCGCCGCACCCCGACGGGTGGCCGACCGCGCTGTTCGCCTACGGGCTGCTGCGGCCCGGCCGGGCCGGGTGGGCGCCGATCGCGGCGCACCTGGCCGGGGAGCCGTCGGCGGCGCGGGTCGCGGGGACGGTGTACGACACCGGGCTGGGCTGGCCGGCGCTGCTCCTCGACAACCAGGAGGACGGCCGGCCGGCCGGGCGCGACGACGGGATCGAGGCCGAGGCGACGGGCACGCTGATCCCGCTGCGCGATCCGACCGCGCTGCTCCCCGCGCTGGACGGGTACGAGGGCCCGGACTACCGCAGGGTACGGCTGGTGCTCCACGACGGCCGGGTGAGCTGGGCATACGTGTGGATGGGCGACCGCACCGACCTGCGCCCGATCCCACTCTCCGGGCCCGAGCACAGACCATGATCGGCGTCTTGGTGAGTTCCCGGACATCAGGCGTCCGGAAACTCACCGAGACACCGAT
Organism: Pseudonocardia sp.; assembly: GCA_029263115.1. GTDB lineage: Bacteria > Actinomycetota > Actinomycetes > Mycobacteriales > Pseudonocardiaceae > Pseudonocardia. The sequence goes on from JAJCYC010000031.1 coordinate 2,099, forward strand.
CATCCAAGGCTCACCTTGCCGGGCCCGCCCACGGCCCGCCGCCTCCCTGCCCGGCTCGCCTCGGCCGGGCCGCCACCCCCGCCAGGCCGCATCCCCTGCCCGGCCGCCACCCCGGCCGGGCAGCCGTTCCGGCAGGCGGGCTCCCGGTCAGGCCGGGGCGGCTCCGGTACCACCACGCAGCGACACCGGGCGCGCGCGGATCGCACCGGGTACCTCGCGGCCACCCAACGACGCGCCCCTGGTCTCGATCACGAAGTACAGCGCGCCCATGCCGACCACGCAGGAGGCCATCATGTAGAACGCCGGCACCAGGTCGCTCCCGGTCGCGCCGATCAGCGCCTCGTTGGCGGCGGGCGCCGTGCCGCCGAACAGCGCCGTGGCGATGTTGTAGGAGGCGGCCATGCCGGTGTACCGGACGTGCGTCGGGAACATCGCCGGGAAGGTTGCCGAGATCGTGCCGAGCTGCAGCACGTAGATCAGGCCGAGCACGGTGAACCCGACGATCGCCCAGACCAGGCCCAGCTTCATCAGCATGAACATCGGGATCGCCAGGACGAAGATGCCCACCAGCGAGATCCACCAGCAGGGCTTGCGGCCGATCCGGTCGGACAGCCCACCGGCGAACGGGATCACCGCCATCATCGCGACCTGACCGATGATCACCAGCAGGTCGGCGTCGCCGGAGTCGAGGCCGATCGTGCCCTGCAGATATGTCGGCATGTAGGTCAGCAGCGTGTAGTTGATCACATTCAGCGCGATGACCAGGCCGAACAGCTGCAGGACCGGCCGCCAGTACTCGGTGACCAGGTCCTTGAGCGCGACCGCGCCACCCGAGCTGGACTGGTCCTCGAGGGCCCGGAACACCGGCGTCTCCTCGATCCTGGTCCGCAGGTAGAGGCCGATCAGGCCGAGCGGCAACGCGAGCAGGAACGGCACCCGCCAACCCCACTCGGCCATCGCCTCCGGCCCGACGACGGTCTCGACGGCGTAGACCACGATGACCGCGAGGGTGAAGCCGGCGAGGGTGCCGAACTCCAGGAAGCTGCCCCAGAACCCGCGCCTGCGATCGGGGGCGTACTCGGCCATGAAGGTGGCCGCGCCGCCGTACTCACCGCCGGTGGAGAAGCCCTGGATCACCCGGAGCACCACCAGCAGGATCGGCGCCCAGATGCCGATGGCCTCGTAGTTGGGCAGCACCCCGACCAGGAACGTGGCACCGCACATCAACAGGATGGTGGCGGCCAGCACGCGGGTGCGGCCGAGCCGGTCGCCCAACGGGCCCCACACCAGCCCGCCCAGCGGGCGCAGGATGAAGGAGACCGCGAAGACCAGCAGCGCACCCAGCGTCGCGTACTCACCGGGGAAGAAGTTCTGCCCGATCTCGACAGCCACGTAGGCATAGACCCCGTAGTCGAACCATTCGGTGGCGTTGCCCATCGCGGACGCCGCCACCGCCTTCTTGACCGTCGTCGGATCCGCCTCGGGCGGTGTGGCCGTGGTGTCCGCTGTCATGTCGCCACCTCCGGAGAGTTTCCGCGCGGGCTACCCCCGGAAGGACGCAGGCAAACACGTTCGGCGGAGCCCCTCGTCCAGCGACCCGAACTCGGACATCAGCGCCGCGGAGCCACCCCACGGAGTCTGCTCCTCGGCCGACTGGCCGCAAGTGTTGGCGGGAGTGAGCCAGCAGCGCCGCCGCGTAGAAGGGGTGTCGGTAAGGGTCGTATCACCATTGCAAACGAGCGGAGAGCTCGCCGCCGACCGGTCCTGGGCGGCCGTTGATTTGCGCGAGTGCCGCGACGTTTCCTCTTCTCTTCGCGCCGCACGCTCGGCCACGGCAATACGCATGCCTCTCCGGCGGATAGGGGATCCCTATCCGGACACCACGTCCGACGGGTCGTGCTCGACGGTGCGCATCCTGAGATCGGCCCGGTCGGTTGCCGCGACGGGCCACCTCGATGCGGCCTCCCGGCTGAGCGTGATGTTGTGATCCGAGCTCGGGACCTTCACTGGCCACCGGTACCCCACGGAGCAAGGGTGTGCCCGGACAAGGTGGCAGGGTGTGAAACTAACCCGACGGCTCGTCACCTTCGCTGCGGTGCAACGGGCTCGCCGCCCACACGGCGACGAACGGCACCTCGGCGGTCCGATAGACCCGACGCACCGTCTCGGCGTCCGCTGCTTGGTAGACACAGACGCACTTCGTCCCATCCGTGGAGATGTACGAACTGAGCCAGTGGACGTCGTACACCGGCAGGCACGGTGACACCTTGTCCGCGACCGGGCTGCCCTGGCTGAGGTCGATCGGTGGGTCGAACCGCTCCTCGACCATGATCACTGCCACGTGGCCTCCTTCGTGGTGGGTGCGATCAGCGCCTCCGCTTCGGCGCAGAGTGCCAGAACGTGCTGCGGCCACTGATCGCGGCCGTCGGCTGTCGCCGCCAGGTGCTGCGTTGCGGTGTCGAGCACACCGCGGCGCGCGGCGACGCAGGCGAGCAGTGCGTGCGCCCGCGCGACCTCGCTCGGCCGGTGCACCGCCGCCGCCACATCCAGTGCCCGCTGAGCGTATGGTCCGGCCCCCGGCAGGTCGCCCGCCCGATAGCGCTTTTCCGCCGCGAGACCGAGGAGGTCCGGGGTGAGGAAGCGGGCGTCGATGTGGACCAGGTCGTCGATGGAGGAGAGGAACGGCGCATCGTCGTCGCTCAGTCGCGCGAGTGCGCGGACCGCCTGGGCGTACTGCCGCTCGCTGCCGTGTTCGCCGAGCAGAGCGGCGAGCAGGTCCAGCCGTGCGCAGAGTTCCGTGGCGTCCGCTCCGGCCTCGATCTCGAGCAGCGCCAGCCTTGCCGCGCATTCGAACTGCACCCAGTGATCGCCGCGCGCGTCGGCGAACCGGATCGCCTGCTCCAGTTCGTCCCGCGCTTCGGCCACGTCACCGGACCACGCGAGCACCAGGCCGCGTCCCCAGTGGTACTGGTGGGACGCCTCGGCCAGCTCGCCGAGCCGCGCCAGCTCGTCGAAGAGGCCACGCGTGCGTGGCATGTCGATCTCGAGGTAGGCGAGGCAGCGGGCCGCCTGGAGCAGCGGCTCGGCCAACGGCTGATCCGCCCGCGAGATGACGTCGACGGAGCGTCGCAGCAGCGCACCGGCCCGGGGGATGTCACCCCAGCCCCAATGGTGGACACGGGCGAGCAGGGTCAGCCCGGCGGACAGCTCGTCGACCAGGCCGAGTTGCTGGGCGAGCGCGCACAGCTCGGCGAGTTCGGTGCGCAGCGCGCCGGGATCGCGCAGTTGCAGGCCGGGATGGAGCAGCACGTCGATCAGCCGGATCGTGGACGACGCGCTGCCGCGCGTCCAGGCGACGGGCGTGACCGCGGCCGCGCGCGACGTGCTCCGCCGCTTCGTCGTAGGCGAGCAACCGCACGCAACGGCGTGCCGCCCTCGCCGAGGCCGCGGCACAGAGGGCGGCATCATCGGCCCGGTCGGCGTGCCGGGCGGCGTCGGCGGCCAGGGTGTCGTCATCGTCCGGGGCGATCACGAGCGCCCGCCCGATGCGGCGGTGCAGCATGACCCGCCGGGGGGTCGACAGGCGCCGGTACACGGCATCGCGCACCAGGTCGTGCGCGAGGTCGTAGGCGCCGTCCGGCGCGGCCACGACGACGCCGTGCTCCTCGAGCTCGCCGAGCGGCTCCAGCAACGCTTCGACGCTCGAGTCGTAGGCGGCGGCGAGCAGTGCGGGGCGCACGCTGCGGCCGAACGCCGCGAGCCAGGGGACCAGCGCGGCCGCGCGCTCGGACAGCCGGGCCAGGCGCTCGCCGATCAGCCCGTCCACCTGCCCGGAGAGCGGGTCGTCGCCGCGGACGACCGCACGCGCCATTTCGAGCGCCAGCAGCGGGTTGCCGTGACTGGCGGACACGATCAGGTTCGGGTCGGCGCGCGGTGCCACCCGGCGGATCAGCTCGTGAACGCCGGCGTCCGGCAGTGGGCCGATCATCAGGTCCCGGACCGCGCCGGCCCGGCGCAGCGCCTCCAGCATGCGCCGGCACACCGCGTTGTCGGTCAGCTCCTGCGGCCGGGACGACAACAGGAACGGCACGCTGCCGCGCAGGTTCCGCACCGCGTAGTGCAGCAACCCGACGGAGCGTTCGTCGAGCCAATGGACGTCGTCGATGGTCAGCAGCAGCGGGGTGTGCCCCGCGAGGTGCCCCAGCAGTGCGACCACGGCATCGTAGAGCCGAGTGGTGTCCTCCAGACCGCGATGCTGCTCGGACAGCTCGGGCAGCAGCGGGCCGAGTCCGTCGCGCAGCCCGGTCGGGAGCTCGGGCAGCGGCGCGGAGCGCAGCGCGTCCACCCACGGCCCGTACGGACGGCCCCGTTCCGCCTCGTATGCCCGGCTCGTGATCGTGACCCCGCCGTGCCGCGCCTGCGCCTCCTCGAGCAGCCGGGTCTTGCCGATGCCGGGCTCACCGGACAGCAGGAGCAGGCCTGCGGGCTCGCCCAAGAATCGGTTGATCTGGTCCAGCTCGCTCTCGCGTCCGGTGAGCGTGGGCGACTGCCGGACGGGCCCCCGCCGCCCGGGCGCGAGCGGCGGAACAGCGACGTCGGCTCGCTGCCGCAGGATGGCCTGCTCGAGTTCCCTCAGCTCGGCGCCGGGTTCGATACCCAGCCCCTCGATGAGCAGCCGGCGCGCGCGGTGGTAGGCGCGCAGCGCGTCGGCCTGCCGCCCGCTGCGGTAGAGCGCGCTCATGAGCAGCCACCAGAGCCGCTCGCGCAGCGGGTCGCCGATCAGTGCGGATTCCAGGGCCGGGACGGTCTCGCGATGGCGTCCTCGTGCCAGCTCGGCTTCGAACAGCAACTCGCGCGCCGCCGCCCGTGCCTCGCGCAACCGGACGATCTCCGGCTCCGCGAAGGCGGCGCCCGCGACGTCGGCCAACGGATCCCCACGCCAGAGACCGAGCGCTTCGCGGACCCTGGCGGCGGTCGCGTCCGGTGACTGAGCACCGCGCGCCGACTCGAGCAGCGAGGCGAACCGGTCGACGTCCACCTGGTCGGGCGAGATGTCGAGGACATAGCCGGTGCCGCTGCGTCGCACGATGTCGCCGCCGAGCAGCTTGCGCAGCTGCGACACGTAGTTCTGCAGGACGCCCACCGCTGTGGTGGGCGGTGCGCCGCCCCACAGGTCATCGATGAGCCGGTCGGTGCTGCGCGGGACTCCACGGTGGACGAGCAGGTCGACCAGCAGCGTGCGCAGCTTCGGCGTCTCGGGTTCGATCCGGGCCCCGTCGCGGCGCACCTCGAGCGACCCGAGGAGCGCGAAGCTCAGCGGCGCGACCGGTCGGTTCACGACAGCACGCTAGACGAGGCGCCCGACCTCCTCAAGGTTCCGCGGCTCGTCGTCGCGCGTCCCGCCGCTGAAGCCGGGCTACAGCCTTACTGAAGCCGACGGGGCGATTGTGACACCAGCGGGCCGAGAACCGCCCGATCGACAGGAGGGATCGCAATGACCGAGACCGTGTACGACCTAGAGGGCAGCCTGCTGGAAGCGTGCTCATGCGGGGTGCTCTGCCCCTGCTGGGTCGGTGCCGACCCGGATGGCGGCGCCTGCTCGTCGTTCAACGCCTACAAGTTCGACCACGGGAAGATCCGAGGCGTCGACGTGAGCGGGCTCGCCTACGTCGCGGTCTGCAGCATCCCGGGCAACGTGCTGACCCCGGGCAGCTGGAAGGTCGTCGGGTTCGTCGACGACCGCGCGGACGACCAGCAGTACCAGGCCATCGTCGCCGCCTACCAGGGCAAGCTGGGCGGCCCGCTGGCCGACCTGGCCGGGCTGGTCGGCGAATGGCTCGACGTGCAGCGGGCACCGATCACGCACGCGACCAGCGACGGCAAGGGCACGCTGAGCATCGACGACTTCGTGCACGCCGAGATGGAGCCGTTCCGCGCGCCCGACGGCACCACGATCACCACGCTGCGCGATTCGCTGTTCTCGACCGTGCCCGGTTCGCCGGCCTACGTGGCCCGCGCCCACACACACCGGGTCGACCTGCCGAACTACGGCATGCAATGGTCGTTCGAGGGGCGCAACGCCATCCAGTCCGACTACCACATCACCTACGCGGCATGACCACTCTCGCCGAACGCCCGACCGGTGTGCGAAGGCACCTCTCGCCGCTGACCGCGTCGATCGTGCTGGCCTGGGCCGCGGTGGCCGTGGCGCAGTTCGGCCCGGGGCGGCACGTCGTCGACCACGACGCGCTGCTCGACCACGACGGCGTGCCGTCGCTCGGCGCGGTGACGACGTTCGCTCTGGCGTGGATCGTCATGGTGACGGCGATGATGCTGCCCTCCGCCGTCCCGTTGATCCGGCTCTTCACCGCGACCGCTGCCCGGCAGCCGCGGCCGCGGTTGGCCGGCGCGGCCTTCGTCGGCGGCTACCTCGCGGTGTGGACGATGTTCGGTGGGGCGGCGCTGGCCTTCGACGGAACGGTGCACCGCGCGGTCGATGCCTGGCCGTGGCTCGATACCCACGACCAGCTGGTCACGGCCGGCGTGCTCGCGCTCGCTGGCGGGTTTCAGCTCAGCCCGCTCAAGGACGCATGCCTACGGACCTGCCGGCACCCCGCCGCCTACCTGCTCGCCAAGTACCGACGGGGAACCGGCGCGGCGTTGCGGATCGGCGCCGGACACGGGCTGTTCTGCATCGGCTGCTGCTGGGCGCTGATGCTGGTGGCGTTCGCCCTCGGCATGACGAACCTCGCATTGATGGCTGGCTTCACCGCGCTGATGACCTACGAAAAGCTAGGCCGGCACGGCGTGCGGGTCGCGAAGATCGCCGGCCTCGGCCTGCTCGTCGCCGCCGTAGCCGTGGCCACGCACTTCTGACACCCGTTGCTGCCGGCGAGCCATGAGTAGGGGAGCGAGCTTCCCCGGTCAGCCCGGATCCACCGTCGGGTTTCTTGACGCCCGATAGTTGATCTTGCGGTGGTTGATCGGTGTTGGGGCGTGTGCTCGACCGGCGGACCCGCGACCGGCGGCTGGAACGCCAGCTCGACCGGGTGTCGCTGGCTCCCGGCTTCAGCTACGCCGAGCAGTTCGCCGGCACCAACGGCATCGGCACCGCGCTGGAGGGACGCGGCCCCGCGCACGTGTTCGGCCACGATCACTACGTCGAGCACCTGGAGGAGCTGGCCTGCGCGGGCGCCCCATCCGGCACCCCACCACCGGCAAGGTCCTCGGTGTGGTGGATCTGACCTGCCGGCGGCAGGACGCCGGCCCGACGATGCTCGCCGCGGCGGCCACCATCGCGCGGCGGATCGAGGAGGCACTGCAAGAGTACTCCGGGCGGCGCGAGCTGGCCCTCTTGCACGACTACCTGGCAACCTGCCAGCGCAACCGCGGCCCGGTGCTGGCGATGAGCAACGACCTGGTGATGCTCAACGACAGCGCCCGCAACCTCATCGACTCGCGCGACCAAGCACAGTTGCTGGCGCTGGCCACCGAGGCGATGGCCGGCGGGAAGCCCCGCCAGGTGGTCACCCTGCTGCCCAGCGGGGCCAGCGCCCGCCTGCTCTGCAAACCCAGCTGGACCGGCCAGCCGGTGGTCGGCGGCGTCGTGCAGGTGCAGATCCTGGCGACCATCCCCGCCCCGCGCGCCGCCCCGGCGCCGGCGCAGTCAGGCGGTTCGCGGCGGGCATGGTCGGAGACGGCGCCCTGTGGGCCCAGTGCCGCCAGGAGGTGGAGTCGCAGTTCCGCTCCCGGGAGTGGCTGCTGCTGGAGGGCGAGCCGGGCGTCGGCAAGCTCACCGTCGCCAAGGCCACCCACCTGGCCCACACCCCGGTCGCGCACCTGCGCGTGTTCGACGCGGCTGACGCGGTCGGACCGGACGGCGGGGCCTACTGGCTGGACACGGTGCGCGACGAGCTGGTGGGCGGTCAGGGCACGGTGATCATGCGCCACGTCGACCAGCTCACCGGGGAGCTGCAGGACGCGCTGGCAGACCTGATCGGGCTGATCGCCGCGATCACCCCGGAGCCCGGCACGGACCGGCCGTGGCTGGTCGCCACCCGGGTCGGCAGCGGGCCGGTGCAGGGCGGGCTGGCCCGGCTGGTGGACCGCTTCCCGCACTCCATCGAGGTGCCGCCGCTGCGCTACCACGTGGAGGACGTCCGGGAGCTGGTGCCGTACCTGATCAGCCGACTGACCCGGGGGTCCGCGCTGCGCTGCTCCCCGGAGGCGATGCGGGTGTTCCTGCGCACCCGCTGGCCGGGCAACGTCGAGCAGCTCTACCAGGTGATCCGCAAGGTGGTGGCGCACCGGCGCACCGGGACCATCGTGCTGCCCGACCTGCCGGCCGAGGTGCAGGCGACCAGCCGCCGGGTGCTCACCCCGCTGGAGTCCATCGAGTGCGACGCGATCGTCGCCTGCCTGCACAGCGTGGACGGCAACCGCGCCGAGGCGGCCCGCCACCTGGGCATGTCCCGGGCCACCATCTACCGGAAGATCCGCGACTTCGGCATCGTCGTCCCGCCGGCCAAGAACAGCTGAGCGGCGTCAGTGCCCGGCGGGGTTCAGCGCTCGCCGAGCATGGTGGCGCGCAGACGGGCGAGTTCCTCCTGGTTGCCGACCAGCAGCCGGCTGTGGCCCTCGGCGGCCGGCCGGATGCCCAGGGCCCGCAGCAGCTGCGCGGCGTGCGCCCCGGGGTCGCCGGTCGAGCCGAACACCGGGTGAGGTCCCTGCCCGGCCAGATGCTGGGAGACCAGGTTCACGATGGTCCACGGGTTGCAGCTCTCGGTGTCCTGCGTCGGCCCGTCCACAACATTCGATGATCGCGGCCGACCCTGCGCGGTCGCGTCTCATCTTGGGACGCCGGTGCCGGGCGGTGGCCCCGCGGGCCGGGCCTGAGACCCGCCGCACTCGCCGACGACCACCGGTCGCACCGTCGGGCATCATGGGCGGGACATGAGCGCCCTCGCCCTGACCACGCGGTCGACGACCCTGCTGGCCCTCGAGATCCGCGGCAGCACCATCCCGATCAACCGCTGGTCCCTGCTGGCCGGCCTGCTGGGCGCGGTGCTGGTCGTGGCGATCTCGCGCGGGGTGTGCCGGCGCACCGGATGGCGACCGATCCCGACCATGGTGGCGCTGCTCGGTCTGGTGATGGCGTTCGCGCTGACCCTCACGGTGAACGGCGACGACCTCGGCTCGGTGGCGGCGTGCCTGCCGGACGGGATCGACGGGGTCCGGCGGGCGTTCGCCGACGTGGGCAGCGGCCTGGAGAACCTGCTCAACGTGGCGATGCTGATGCCGTTCGCGCTGGCCACGGTGCTGGCCACCCGCCGCACGATGGTTCCGGCGCTGGTGATGCTGGTGCTGCCCGGGTTGATCGAACTGGCCCAGACGATGGTGCCCGGCCGGCAGTGCAGCCCGGCGGACTACCTGGCCAACGCGCTGGGCGGACTGCTGGTGGTGGGCGCCGGGGCGTTGCTGGAGCGCCGCGCGGCGGTGCGGGACTGGCTGGACGACCACGAGCCGTACTGGCCGGTGCGCCGGATCGACCGGTGACCGCGCCCGGCCGCGACCTCCGCTCAGCGCTTGATCGGCTCAGCGCTTGATCAGCTCGTAGCGGGCCAGCGCCTCGGCCCGGGCCTCGGCGTGGTCGACCATCGGCGGCGGGTACCCCGGCGGCGGCCCGCCGGGCAGCTTCCACGGCTGGTGCACCTGCTTGCCCGGCACCTCGCGCAGCTCGGGCACGTAGCTGCGGACGTAGTCGCCGTCCGGGTCGAACCGCTCGCCCTGGGTGGTCGGGTTGAAGATCCGGTAGTACGGGGCGGCGTCGGTGCCGCAGCCGGCGGTCCACTGCCAGCCGTGCTGGTTGGAGGCCAGGTCACCGTCCACCAGGTGG
>JAJCYC010000032.1 GCA_029263115.1 Pseudonocardia sp.
CGGCACGGCCTGCCGCCGCACCCCGGGCCGCCGATCACCGGAGTGCCCGCCGAGGACGGCCTGCGCGCCTGGCGCACCCTGCGCGACGCGATCGCCGACCTGCCCGAGCCGCTCGGCGACAAGCTGGAGCACCCGGACTGGATCCACCACGTGGGTTGGCCGGGCGCCCGCAGCTACCCCGGGCACACCCCGAACACACTGGACCGGCCGGCCAAGACGGTCAAGGCCGGGGTGCACGGGGTGCCCGGCGGGGAGAGCGTGCTGCGCCGCGACGACGGCTCGATCCGCTACCTCACCGTCCGCGAGGTCGCCCGGATCATGACCTTCCCGGACCACTGGCGGCTGGCCGGCCCGCGCGGAGAGCAGATGCGCCAGCTGGGCAACGCGGTCCCGGTGCGGCTCGGCCGGGTGATGGCCGACGCGGTGCGCAACGCCCTGCGCGACACCCCGGTGCCGGGCCGCGTGGCGACCGCCGTTGCGGAGTCCGCCGTCGCGCGTTAGACCGGGCAGCTGGCATGGTGTCCCACAACCCCCGGAGGATCGGTATGCGCAACGGTGTGTCGCTGGGAACCCTGCTCTGGCTGATCATCGGAGTGGTGGTGGCCCTGTCCAACGGCTACCCGATCACCAACGTGTCCTCGCTGCTGTCGTTCCTGCTGGCCATGTTCCTGTGGCCACTCGTGCTGCTCGGCGTCGACCTGCACATCAACCTCGGCGTCTGAGCCGCGCGGCGAAGCAGGTCGGCGCGTGGCAACCGCGTTCAGCTGAACGCACCCCGGCCGGGGTCGGGCCGAGCCCGGACGCGCCGTGGCGGTCTGTCCGCCGGGCAGGCCGTCGGGAACGGCAGGAGGCCCCGAAATCGGCACATCGGGATCGGGCGGGCCGGCGGAGAGACCGGCCCAGCCGGCGCTTCTCGGCGCGCTAGCCTGAACGAACCCCGCCTCGCCCACCCCAACCCCAAGGAGCATCCGGTGGCCTCTCGGCTCAACCCGTACCTCGGATTCGCCGGCGACGCCCGACCGGCCCTGGAGTTCTACCGGTCGGTGTTCGGCGGCACGCTGACGCTGCACACGTTCGGCGAGTTCGGCGCCTCGGACGCGCCCCAGGCCGACCAGATCATGCACGGGATGCTGGAGACCGACAGCGGCTACACGCTGATGGGTTCGGACACCCCGCCCGGCATGCCGCACACCCCGGGCAACACCATCTCGATCAGCCTCAGCGGCGACGACGGCGACGAGCTGCGCGGCTACTGGCGGCAGCTGTCCGAGGGCGGCGCGGTCACCGTGCCGATGGAGAAGCAGACGTGGGGTGACGAGTTCGGCATGTGCACCGACCGGTTCGGCACCGTCTGGATGGTCAACGTCACCCAGGGCTGAGCGCGATGACCAGCATCGAGGTGACGCCGACCGAGGTGGTCTCCGCCGACGGCACCCGGATCCGGGTCGACCGCCTGGGCTCGGGTCCCGCGTTGGTCGCGGTGCACGGCGCGACCGCGTCCCGCACCCGGTGGGCCGAGGTCGCGCCACTGCTCGCCGGCCGGCGCACCCTGCACCTGATGGACCGGCGCGGCCGGGGCGACAGCGGCGACGGCGGGGTGCACGGCGCCGGGCCGTACCACCTGGACCGCGAGGTCGAGGACGTGGTCGCGGTCGTCGAGGCGGTCGGCGCCCCGGTGGTGCTGCTCGGGCACTCGTTCGGCGGTCTGTGCGCGCTGGAGGCGGCCACCCGCACCGACGCGGTGGCCGCGCTGCTGCTCTACGAGCCTGCGGTGGCGGTGCCCGGTCACCCGGTGGCGCCGCCGACCCTGGTCACCCGGATGCGCGCGCTGCTCGAGGCCGGCGACCGGGACGGCGTGCTGGCCACGTTCCTGCGCGAGGCGCTCGGTCTGGACGACGCGACGATCGACGCGATGCGTCCCACCCCGCTGTGGGCCGCCCGGATCGCCGCCGCGCACACCATCGGCAGGGAGATCGACGCGGTGGCCGGCTACGCACCCGACCCCGGGCGGCTGGCCGGCCTGCGGATGCCGGTCCGGCTGCTCGTGGGCAGCGCCAGCCCGCCAGGGTTGGTCGCCGCCGCGCACGCGGTGCACGCCGCGGTTGCGCACAGCGACCTGGTGGAGCTGCCCGGTCAGGGCCACATCGCGATGGACACCGCGCCCCGGTTGTTCGTCGACGAGGTCCTCCGCTTCGGCGGCTGACCCGCCGGTCGGACATGACCTCACGAACCCGGCCCGCCGCGCGTCCTCATGGTGTGAGACGCCGACCGTTCGACGAGATCGTGACCGAGTTCGGTCCGGTGGTGCTGCGGGTGTGCCGCGCGGCACTGGGCTCGGGCTGGAACGACGGGGCCGCCGACGACGCCTGGTCGGAGACCTTCCTGGCCGCGCTCAAGGCCTACCCGGAACTGCCGGCCGACGTCGACATGCAGGCCTGGCTGGTACGGGTGGCACACCGCAAGGCGATCGACCAGCACCGGGCCCGGGCCCGCCGCCCGGTGCCCACCGACGAGCTGCCGGATCGGCCGCCCGACCCGGCCCCCGACCACCGGGACCTGTGGCGGGAGGTGGCCACGCTGCCGAAGAAGCAGCGGTTCGCGGTGGCCTACCACTACCTCGCCGGGCTGCGGTACGCGCAGGTCGCGGAGCTACTGGGCAACACCGAGGCCGCCGCGCGGCGGGCCGGCGCCGACGGGGTGGCCGCGCTGCGCCGCCGACTGGTCATGACGGAGGAGCGATGAACGGAATCAACGAACTGTCCGCGCTGCTGTACGGGGCGGGACCGGACCTCGACACGGCGACCGACGGGACGCCGGCCGCTGACGACCGGAACCCGCGCGGTCCGGCAGGGACCGCCCCGGACGAGTCGCCGACCGACGCCACCGTGCCGCGCGCGCTGCGCGACCGGCTGGCCGCCGAGGCCCAGCGCGACGGGCTGCTCGACATCGCCTACCGCACGCTCGACTCGCCGGTCGGGTCGCTGCTGCTCGCGGCGACCGATCAGGGGCTGGTGCGGGTGGCGTTCGCGGTCGAGGGCCACGACAGCGTGCTGGCCGGGCTCGCCAACACCGTCAGCCCACGGATCCTGGCCGCGCCGACCCGGCTGGACGCCGCCGCCCGCGAGGTGGACGAGTACTTCGCCGGCCGGCGCACCCGGTTCGGGCTGGCGCTGGACTACCGGCTGGCCAGCGGCTTCCGCCGCGAGGTGATCATGCGGCTGGTCGACATCGGCTACGGCCGCACCGCCAGCTACGCCGAGCTCGCGGCCGCTGCCGGCAACCCGAAGGCGGTCCGCGCGGTCGGCACCGCGTGCGCCCGAAACCCGCTGCCGATCGTGCTGCCCTGTCACCGCGTGGTGCGCAGCGACGGCAGCCCGGGCGGCTACCTGGGCGGGCCGGACGCCAAGCGGGCGCTGCTCGCCCTCGAGGCGAGCTCGTGAGTGGCGAGTGCGGCTATGCCGGCACCCGCCACGCACAGGTACTGGCCCGCGCCGACTGGGCGCGGGTGCACAGCGAGCTGGACGAGTTCGGCTGCGGGTCGGTGGGCCGGGTGCTGGAGCCGGAGCAGTGTCGGGAGCTGGCCGCGCTGTTCGACCAGCCGGAGCTGTTCCGCTCCACGGTGGACATGGCCCGCCACCGCTACGGCCGCGGGGTCTACCGGTACTTCGCCCACCCGCTTCCGCCGCTGGTCACCGCGCTACGCGCGGAGTGCTACCGTGGGCTGCTGCCGCTGGCCCGGGACTGGGCGGCGCGGCTGGGTCGGCCGGCGCAGTGGCCGGACACCCTCGACGAGTGGCTGGCGCAGTGCCACCGGGCCGGCCAGACCCGCCCCACGCCGCTGCTGCTGAGCTACGCCGCGGGCGACTGGAACGCGCTGCACCGCGACCTCTACGGCGAGCTGGTGTTCCCGCTGCAGGTGGTGATCTGCCTGGACCAGCCGGGCCCGCCCGAGCTGGGCGGAGACCACACCGGCGGCGAGTTCCTGCTGGTCGAGCAGCGGCCGAGGGCGCAGTCGAAGGGCATCGTGCGAGCCCTCGGTCGCGGCGAGGCGCTGGTGTTCACCACCCGGGACCGGCCGGTGCGCTCGGCGCGGGGCTGGTCGGCGGCCCCGGTGCGGCACGGGGTGAGCACCCTGCTGTCCGGCCGCCGACGCACCCTCGGTCTGGTCCTGCACGACGCGGCGTGAGCGGGCTACCACCGATTGTTTCACGTGGAACGGTGGCAGGCGGCCACCAGAAGCAGCCCGAACTCGACCGTTGCCGGTGCGCGCGTCGAACTCAGTCGTCGTCGGGGTCCGCGCCGCCGGGCACCAACGTGCGGACCTGCTCGCCGAGCCGGGCCAGTGCCTCCTCGCCGAGGTCGTTCAGCTCGTCGACCGCGTACTCCAGGCGGCGGGCGAACTCGGCGGTGGCCTTCTCCACGGTGCCCCGCGCCCGCACCACCTCCGGCCGCTCGCCGATCCGGTCGAGCGTCTGCTGGCCGCGGTCGGTGAGCTCGACGTAGATCCACCGCAGCTGGCCGCCGTCCCCGCCGGACCGGAAGTCGGTGAGCGCGGCGGCCGTGCGCGGCGGCTTGACCCCCCAGAGCTCGGCGCCCGGCAGCGAGGCCTGGACCTCGGCCAACGTGGAGACGGCCAGCTCACCGGCGCCCAGGCAGGCCAGCAACGGCCCGCGCACGGGCTCGATGTGCCGCCCGAGCACGCTCGACGCCCGGGCGCGCGCCCGACGCAGATCACCGGACACCGGCAACGACGCGATCACGACACCACCACTTCCACGATCGCCTTCCAGGGTACCGACCTCCGGCGACAGCCAGCAGTGAGCGCTCACTGTAGCCATGGCGAAAGGCGCAGGTCACGCAGCTACCGCGTGAAACAGATCCCGTGCAGGGTCACGCACATCACCCCATTCGGGCCACCGAACGCGAGCCGCCGGCGCCGCTCGGCCGGTACCCGCCGAAGGCCACCGACCAGTTCCGCCCCCGCGGCCCGACTACACCGTTGAACGCCACACCGGACCGCACACTGGAGCCCACGATGACCGTGACCACCCCCACCACCTCCCGCGCCGCGAACATCGGCCTCTGGACACTGCAGGTGCTGCTCGCGGCGGCCTACGCGTTCTCCGCGTACGCCAAGCTCACCGCCGACCCGCGCAACGTCGAAGGATTCGAGGCCATGGGCCTGGGTAACACGGGCATGTACATCATCGGGGCGCTCGAGCTGGCCGGCGCGATTGCGATGTTCATCCCGAAGCTGACCGGCCTGGCCGCGGCGTGCCTCGTCGCGTTGATGATCGGCGGCGTGGTGGCCACGCTGGCCATCGGCGGCGGCTCGCTCGCGCTGATCCCCGCGGTGTTCGGGGTGGTGGCCGCTGTGGTGGCGTGGGGCCGCCGGCACAGCACGCGGGCGCTGGTGCACGCCGTCCGGGGCTGACCCGCCGGAGTCGGGCGCCGGGCCAGACCGGATCGGGTTCGGCGAGCCGACGGGCGGACGGGCGGACGGGCCGGCGGGGCCTCCCACCGGGCGGCCGGATCCCGATGTGCCGATATCGGCACATCACTGCGCCGGAGCCCCGTGGTGAGACCGGCCCCGATCCACCCGATCGCGGCCAACCGATCGACCGGGCGCGCGCGAACACCCGGTGTGCGATTCGACGACCGCGTCCAGGCCATGCTGATGCACGCCGGCGCCCGCTGGAGCGTCCGCTACGGCGACAACCTCCGGTTCGCCGGGGCCGACCTGCCGGCGCCGACGACGGTCAGGCTGCCGACCCGGCACGGCCGGGTACCGGTGCACGTCTACCGCCCGCCGGGCACCGACCTACCCGTCTACCTGCACTTCCACGGCGGAGCCTGGCTGATGCGCTACCCGGCGATGGACGACTGGTGGTGCCGCTACGTGGCCGCCACCGCGGGTGTCGCGGTGCTCAACGTCGACTTCCGCACCGGCCCCTACGTGGCCTACCCGGTGGCGCAGCACCAGTGCCACGACGTCGCGCACCACGTCGCCACCAGCGGCGGCGGGCTCGGGCTGGACGGTGGCCGGCTGGTCGTCGGCGGGTTCTCCTCCGGCGGCGGACTGGCCGCGTCGGTGTGCCTGCAGGCCCGCGACGCCGGATCGTTCGCGCCCGTGCTGCAGGTGCTCGGGGTGCCCGCGCTGGACCTCGCCCGGGATCCGGTGACCGACCCGCCGGGGATGATCTCGCCGGCGCTGCGCGCGCTGGTCCGGCGGGTCTACTTCCCGGATCCGGCGACCCGGACGCACCCGTACGCCTCACCGGTGCTGGCCCCCGACCTGAGCGGGCTGCCCCCGGCGGTGATCTGCACCGCCGAGCGGGACACCCTGCGCGCCGACGGTGAGCTGTACGTGCGGCGGCTGCGCGAGGCGGGAGTTCCGGTGCGGCACGACCTGTCCCCCGGCGTCGACCACTACTTCCTCACCGAGAACCCGACCCGGGCCCGCGCCACGATGGCGATGATCGCCGACGCGATCACCCGGGCCACCGCCCCGGCGACCGCAGGCTAGGCCCCGGCCAGCTCGTACCTGGCCACGGTGGTGTACGGCGGCCACCGGCCGAACCGGATCGGGCTCACCGCGCGTCGGCCCGCCGGGCCCGATCGAGCGCCCGCGTCTCGTCCGCCGGGTCGGGTCGCAGCAGGGAACCGGGTGCCGGCGCACCGCCGGCGCCGAGCTGGTTCATCCGCTTGGGTACCGGGGCACACTGGCAGGCGAGCGGAACCGGGTGCCCGTTGCGGCCGAGGCCGGCAAGCCGCTGGTGCACCTCGACGAACTCGCCGTGCGGCAACCGTTTAATGATCCCGGTCTCCACACCGTGCTCCAGCACCGCCCGGTCGCCGCGCTGCAGGCCGAGACAGAGCCGGTAGGTGAGCCAGTAGGCCAGCGGCGGCAGCAGGAGCAGCCCGATCCGTCCGGCCCAGATGGTCGCGTTGATGGACAGGTCGAACACGTAGGCGAAGATGTCGTTGCCGGACGCGATCAGCAGCCAGGTGTAGCGCGAGCAGGATGCCCGGCAGCAGCAGCACGTGCACGATGTAGAGCTGCGGGATGATCTCGGTACCCGGGAACTCCCCGCCGAACAGGGCCCAGTGCGTCCAGGTCCCCACCACCGGCACGGACAGGGTGATCCCCGACCCGATCCGCAGCCCGGTCCCGGACAGCAGGTCGTCGGCCAGCGAGTAGCCGCTGAACCCCTCGAAGGTGCCGACCAGCAGCAGGACGCCGAGCAGCCAGTTGGACTCGCCGGGCTTGCGGAATGCTCCGGTGAAGAACGTCCGGAGCATGTGCACCATCATCGAGGCGATGAACAGCAGCGCCGCCCAGTGGTGCAACTGCCGCATGAACAGCCCGCCCCGGACCTCGAACGAGATGTCCAGCGTGGTCTCGTAGGCCCGGGTCATCTCCACCCCGCGCAGGTTGGCGAACGCGCCGTCGTAGACGACGTCCTCCATCGAGGGGTCGAAGAACAGTGCCAGGTACACGCCGGTGAGCAGCAGGATCACGAAGCTGTAGAGCGCGATCTCGCCCAGCATGAACGACCAGTGCGTCGGGAACACCTTGTTGAACTGGCGACGCAGCCCGGCCGCCGGGTGGAAGCGCTGGTCCAGCTCGTCCAGGCCGGCGGCGGCCCTGGACCGTCCGGCGCCCGACGATCTGGTCGGCGTGGTGAGCGAACTCATCGGTCGGCTCCTGGAGTGTAGAAAACGATGCGCTACCGACGCGCCGTATCCCTTTTTCTCACCCAGCGGAGGTAAACCCGCTGGGTGGGTCCGTAGACCCGACGCCGACCCACGTCACCGGGTTGGCGTGGGAGGCTCCGCCGCCGGCCGGGCGGGAGGCAGCGGGGCGCGCAATGAGGACTCGTCCCGGTCCCACCGGGTGATCAGGTGCTGCTCGAACCGCCGCCCGAGCAGCCCCGCCGCCCGCATGCCGAACACCACGTCGCCGGCCAGCTCCGGCTCCGCGGCCAGCAGCGGTTCCCATACGCCGGTGCGGATCAGCTGCTCGTGCACCGCGTCGGCCTCGACGTGCTCGTCGTAGAACTCGGTCGCCGCCGCGCCCAGGCCCAGCCGCCGCATCGCCCGGACCATTCTCAGCGATCCGGGTGAGGAGGTCAGCTCGACCACGGCGAACTGGCCGACCAGCGCGCCGCGCAGTGCCCGGTGCAACCCGCACAGGGACATGAGGTTGACCTCGGCGAGGGTGCTGGCCGGTGCGGCGTCGAGGTACCCGCCGTACCCGGGATCGAGGCCCAGCGCGGTCATCATCTCGGCGAACAACCGGGAGTGCATGCGCGCCGGGCGTCCCGCGCCGTACTCATCGTGTTCGACCGCGACCAGGGCGGACTTGGCCGGGCCGGTGAGTCGGGGAATGACCCAGGCCTGCGGGTCGGCCTCCTTGAGGTGGTAGAGCGAACGGTGGGCCACGTACTCGCGCAGCTGCCAGAGCCGGCCCCGCCCCAGCAGGTGATGGGACACGCCGGTGTCGCTGCCCGGTCCGGTGGGCTCGACGAGCAGGCCGTCCACCTCGGCCGGCACGTCCCGGCCGGGTTCGGTGTCCGCGCGCAGCGCGCCCAGGAACACCCGCTCCAGTTCGCGCCGCGCGGTCAGCAGGCCCGGTTCCCACTCGCGGTCGTCGACGGCACCCTGTTCAGCACCGTCGTCGACGCCGGCGAAACCCCGGTAGTGCAGCTCGTAGCAGCAGTACAGCGCCAGCTGCAGGTCGTCGCCGTAGGCGTCGGCGCCGGATGCCGGCGGGCACCCGCCCGGCCGACCGCGGATCAGCTCCAGCACGGCGGCCGACAGCGGCCCCCGGGGCCGGGGCAGCGGCGGCGCGACCGGGTGTTCGGTGGCGGTGGTCCGGTTCGCTGTCGAGCTCACCGGTCCTCGCCGCCGCGGGTCCGGGCCCGATGGCTGGTGTCGCAGAACGGGTAGCGGCGGCTGCGCCGGCACACGCAGAGCGCGGTGACCGGGCGCTCCGACCGCACCCGCCGGCCGTCGGGCAGGACCACCTCGACCGGGCCGGGCACCAGGACCGGGCCGTCGGCGGTCACCGTGACCACCGCATACTCATCCGCCATGCTGTCCTCCGATCACCACGAGTTCCTCGGTCCGGGCCCCGACGACGGTCAGTCCCCGACGCTCGAGCAGGGCCGAGCGGCCGCGCATCACCGGTCCGTAGGGCACCGCCGTACGCATCAGCACCTCGGCCCGGACGCCGACGTCGGCCAACCTGGTCATGGTCAGGTCCGGGTCGCACACTCCCGAGTGCACCAGCAGTACCCGGCCGTCCGGGGTCAGGTGCGCGGCGAGGCCGGCGCACACCCGGTCCAGCACCGCGCGTCCGTCCGTTCCCCCGTCCCACGACCGGGCCGCGCGGTGCCGGGTCAACCGGGCCGACGGTGAGGGCACGTAGGGCGGGTTGACGGTGACCAGGTCGAAGCGCCGGCCGCGCACCGGACCGAAGAGATCCCCGCACCGGACCGCGACCGGTAGCCGCCGCGCCCGGGCGTTCAGCCAGGCCGCCGCCGCCGAACGCCGGGACAGCTCGACCGCGGTCACCGACCTCGCGCCGGCCGCGGCGGCGGCCAGGGCCACCGTGCCGGGTCCGCTGCACAGGTCCAGCACGCTGCGCCCGGCCGCCCAGCCCTGCCGCCGCAGCACCTCGATCAGCAGTTCGGAGTCGGTCTGGGCACGGTAGGTCCCGGGCGGACAGAACATCAGCATGTCTCGGAGCCTTTCGGTCACGTGCTCGAACGAGGCCCTCGCCCGCCGATCCCTGGTCGGATGCCCGCTGATCGGCGGATCAAACGTGGCGAGGGCTCAGCCTCGTTCCACCGGAGCGGGTCCCCGGGCCGACGGCGCTGCGACCTCGATGGGTACCAGAAACCGGTGCGGTGGCTCCGCGCTCAGGCCGCGACGGCCGCGTCCTGGATGAGGTGCACCGCCGCGCCCAGCGAGTCGACGGCCAGCACGCCGGGCAGCAGCCGTTCGGTGTCCCAGCCGGGGCCGGCCGCGACGACCAGCCCCGGCCGGTACTCGGCGGCGCGCAGGACCCGCAGTCTGGACGGCCGCGCGGTGCTCGTCGACTGGGCCCACAGAACCAACACGTCGGGCCGGAGCCGGATGAGCGCGGGGACCAGCGCGGCGTCCGGGGTGTCGGCACCCAGCATGTGCGCGGGTGTCCCGCGCTCGGCCAACGCGGCACGCAGCGCCTCGAGCGCCAACGTGTGTCGCTCGCCGGTCACGCAGGCCAGGACGGCGGTGCGCGAGCCCGGCACCCGGCTCGTCTCCACGACCTGGTGCAGCGCGGCGGAGATGCTCCACGACAGCAGATGCTCGGCGTCGATGCAGCCGCCCTGCTCACGGTGCACCCGGTTGATCTCGCCCAGCACCGGCCGACACACCTGCTCCCAGGTGTCGATGACCCCCCGCTCGTCGAGGTGCCGGCGCAAGGCGGTCGACATCGCCGCCGCCTCGAGCCGTTGGGTGGCGACCAACAGGCTGGTCACCGCGGCGGGCGGAACCGGGCGCGGTACCGGGTCCGGGTCGGGGCTCGGGTCCGGAAGGTCCCGGTGGGCCCACCGGGCCGCCTCGGCGGGCGGGATCCCGGTGGTGACCAGGGCCCGCATGCGCTCCAGGCGGGCGATGTCGGCGGCGGTGTAGCGCCGGTGCCGGCCGGGGTGGTGCCCGGACGGGCCGAGGCCATAGCGCTGGTTCCACGAGCGCAGGGTCGAGGCGGCGACGCCGAGGCGCGCGGCGACCGCCCCCGCGCGCCACCCCGGCCCGGCGTCCGGCCCGTGCACCTGGTCCCCCGGCACCTGGTCCTGCGGCATCCGGCCATCGTGGCACAGGGTGGCCCGCCGCACTGCTCTCCTCGGTGGACCGAGGTGCGGGACGCTTACGAATCGATGGAGACAGACAGCTACTAGGCTGCTGCGTTCCAGCGGCAGCGAGGGGTGTCCGACGATGGTGACCGGAACCGGCTCGGCGGATTCGCTGTTCGCCGGGCCAGGGAAGGTCAGCCGGGCGATGGCCGCCCGGGACTGGTCGGCCACCCCGGTCGGGCCACCGGAGCAGTGGCCGGCGAGCTTGCGCAGCATCGTGCGGGTGCTGCTCACCTCTCGGTTCTCCATGTGGCTGGGCTGGGGGTCGGAGCTCGCGTTCTTCTACAACGACGCCTACCACCGCGACACCCTGCGGGACAAGCATCCATGGGCGTTGGGCCAGCCGGCACGCGAGGTGTGGGCGGAGATCTGGGACGCGATCGGCCCCCGGATCCAGTCGGTCCTGACCAGCGGCGAGGCGACCTGGGACGAACAACTGCCGCTGCGGTTGGAACGGGCCGGCTACCCGGAGGAGACCTACCACACGTTCTCCTACAGTCCGCTGGCCGACGACGACGGTCGGGTCGTCGGCATGCTGTGCGTGGTCCGCGAGGACACCGAGCGGGTGCTCGCGGAGCGGCGACTGCGGGTGCTGCGGGAACTGGGTGACATCTCCGCGGTGACCGCGCCGACCATCGAGCTGGCCTGCGCGGCCGCCGTCGAGGTGCTGACCCGGTCCCGGGTGGATGTGCCGTTCGGCTCCGTCTACCTGCTGGACCGGGCCGGGGACCGGGCGCGGCGGGCGGCGCACTTCGGCATGCGCGAGGACCCCGAGATCGTGCCCACCGAGATCGACCGGGTCCGGGATGCCGATCA
Source organism: Pseudonocardia sp. (assembly GCA_029263115.1). Taxonomy (GTDB): domain Bacteria; phylum Actinomycetota; class Actinomycetes; order Mycobacteriales; family Pseudonocardiaceae; genus Pseudonocardia. Next base: position 11,721 of record JAJCYC010000032.1, read on the forward strand.
GCCTCTGTGGCGCGTCCTGGACGCGAAGCAGCCGACGGTCCTCACCGACCTGGCCGCCACATACCGGGGCCTGTTCCTGCCCCACCAGGGTCCGGTCGGCTGTGCCGAGCCGGACACTGCGCTGGCGGTCCCGCTGGCCGGCCCGGGCGGCGGCGCCCCGCTCGGGGTCCTGTTCGCCGGGATCAGTCCGTTCCTCGTCCTGAACGATGAGTATCGGCGGTTCGTCGACCTGGTGGCTGGCCAGGTGGCCAACGCCCTCGCCGACGCACAGGCCTCGCAGACCCAGCGACGCCGGGCCGAGGAGCTGGCCGAGCTGGATCGGGTGAAGACCGAGTTCTTCACCGGGGTGTCCCATGAGCTGCGCACCCCACTGACGCTGATCAGCGGACCGGCCGAGGACGCGCTGTCCGACACCACGAACCCGTTGGCCGGCCAGCAGCGGACCAGGATGGAACTGGTGGCCCGCAACGCCGGACGGCTGCGTCGGCTGGTGGACACCCTGCTGGAGTTCTCCCAGCTCGAGGCCGGGCGCCTGGTCCCGCACCCGAGCCCGGTCGATCTGGCGGCGCTGACCAGGGGGTTGGCGGAGTCGTTCGCGCCCGCCGTTCGGCGCGCGGGGCTGGACTTCGGGATCGACTGCCCACCCCTGGACTCCGCGGTGATGGTCGACGGGGACATGTGGGAGAAGATCGTGCTCAACCTGCTGTCCAACGCGGTCAAGTACACCCTCACCGGTCGGGTCGAGGTGGCGCTGCGACCTGGTCCCGCCGGCGGGGTGCTGCTGCGGGTCACCGACACCGGAATCGGCATCCCGGCCGGTGAGCACAGTCGGCTGTTCGAGCGGTTCCACCGGGTCCGGGGGGCCGTCGGGCGCAGCCACGAGGGATCCGGGATCGGATTGGCCCTGGTCGCCGAACTGACCGGCCTGCACGGCGGCGCGGTGGCTGTGGACAGCGAGGCCGGCCGGGGCTCGGTGTTCACCGTTGAGCTGCCGGCCACCGCCTGGACCACCACCCCGGCCACCCCGTGGGAGGCGTCGTCCACCGCGCGGTTGTACCGGGAGGAGGCTCTGCAGTGGAGCGCCGACCGCCCCGGGTCGGCGCTGGACCAGCCGGAACCGCTCGACCTGCCGGAACCGGACGACGACGACGGAACGGACGCCGCGGGCGGCGTGGCGAGGGTCCTGGTGGCCGAGGACAACGCGGACCTGCGGCGGTTCATCGCCGGCCTGCTGCGGCCGAACTACGCCGTGTCGCTGGCCCCGGACGGTGCCGCCGCGCTGGAACTGGCCCGCACCCGACGCCCCGACCTGGTCCTGACCGACGTGATGATGCCCGGGCTGGATGGGTTCGAGCTGCTGGGCGAGCTGCGCGCGCACCCGAGCACCGCGACCATCCCGGTCATCATGCTGTCCGCCCGGGCCGGGCCCGAGGCCGTCGAGGTGGGCCTGGCCGCAGGCGCGGACGACTACCTGGTCAAGCCGTTCTCCAGCCACGACCTGCTCGCCCGGGTGCGCTCGAACCTGGCCCTGGCGCGGCTGCGCAACCGGGAGAGCGCCTGGCGCGTCGCCCTGCTGAACAACCTCAGCGACGGGTTGTTCGTCCTGGACGGGGACCGCGCCGTGGTGGAGATCAACGAGGCGTTCAGCGAGATCCTCGGCTACGGGGCCGAGGGCATGCCCTACCGGTGGCCGCATCCGTGGTGGCCCGACCCGGAACAGGAACCCGCCGAACACACCGCGTTCGCCGACGCGCTGGCCGAGCTCGCCACGCTCGACGGCGGAGCGCGCTGGCGGCTACCCGCCCGGCACCGGGACGGGCACCGGGTGTGGGTCGAGGTGTCCATGGACCCGCTGTCCACCGACCTGGACGGTGACCGGCGGGTGGTCGGGCTGGTCCGGGACGTCACCGACCAGTACCGCGCCACGGTGCGCGATCGACTGCTCGCCGACATCGGGCGGGCGCTGGCCCAGCCCGGCGACCTCGCGGATCGGCTGGCCGCGTGCGCGCGGTCTGCCTCGGCGGCGTTCGACGACGTGGTGCTGATCACCCGGTCCGGTCCCGACGGCCACCTCGACCCGGTCGCGGCGGCACATCCCAGCCGGCCGGACCTCGCCGAGGCCGCGATGACGGTCACCCCCCGGCACGTCCCCGCCGCGCTGGCCGACCGGTACCGGGCCGGCCGGGCGTTCGTCCTGGCGCCGGTAGCGGTGGAGCCGCCGCACCGGCCGGACGGCGGCCCCGGGTTCGACCGGGCCGTCCGGGCGTTGGGCGGCCATACCACTCTCGTCGCGCCCCTGCTGGTCGCCGGACGGCTGCACGGCATGCTCGTGGTCCTCTCGGCACACCGTCGTCGGGCCTACGACGACGCCGAGCTGGCGCTGGTCGAGGAGCTCGCGGTCCGGCTCGGCGGGGCCATGGAGACCGACTGGATCCTGACCCGGGAGCGGCGGCTGCACGAGGCCAGCGCCGCGTTGGCCGCCGCCGCGACCGTTCGGGACGCGGCCGCGGCGCTGGGCACCGCGGTGGTCGAGGCGATGGGCGCGTCCGTCGTCCTGGTCTTCCTGCACGACCCGACGGAACCCCACCGGCTGCGCCTGCGGCACACCATCGGCTGGTCGGCCGGCGACGCCCAGCGGTTCGACGCCGGGGTGCGCCTGGACGACCGGACGCCGGTCAGCGATGCGGCCCGCACCGGCAGACCGGTCTGGATGCACGACCGGCAGGACTGGTGGCAGGCCTACCCGAACCTCGCGGACGATGCGGGACTCGCCCACATCCAGGCCACCGCCGCGTTGCCGCTCAAGCTGGGAGACCGGGTTCTCGGCGTGTTGTTCGTCGGGTTCCCGCGCGCCCGCGAGTTCGCCCAGGTCGAACGGGCCTTCGCGATGGCCCTGGTCAGCCAGGCCGCGCAGGCGTTCGCCCGGGCCGCGGTCACCGACGCCCGGTGGCAGGTCTCGCGCACCCTGCAGAAGAGCCTGCTGCCCGCCGCGCTGCCCGACGTGGACCGCATCGCCTGGGCGGCGCACTACCAACCCGCCGGCCAGGACATCCAGGCCGGCGGCGACTGGTACGACATGCTCGTCCTGGACGGCCAGCGGGTGGCCATCGTGGTGGGTGACGTGGTCGGCAGCGGTGCGCTGGCGGCCGCGACGATGGGCAAGCTGTCCAGTGCACTGGCCGCCTACCTGCGCGAGGGGCACGGGCCGGGCCGCGCGCTGGACCTGCTCAGCGAGTACGCGGCCACCGTCGGTCACGCGGTGGGCAGCACCGCGGTCTGTCTGATCCTGAGCACCCGGACCGGCGAGCTGCGTGGGGCCTGTGCCGGGCATCCTCCGCCGCTGCTACTCGCGCCCGGCCACGCCACGCACCACTGGCACGACCTGACCGGAGTGGCGCTCGGCGTACCGAGAGGCCCCCGCCACGGCGAGGAACGGCTCACCCTGACCGCAGGGACCAGCCTGATCGTGTACACCGACGGACTCGTCGAGCGCCGCCGCGAGGTGATCGACGACGGGCTGCGCCGGCTGGCCGACGCGGTGGCCGACCACGCCGACGCCGCCCCGTCGGAGTTGCTGGCGACGGCGCTCACCCACTGCCTTCCCCCGGGCAGCCCCCCGGCCGACGACGTCGCACTGGTCGTGACCCGTTACCTCCCGCAGCAGGGCTGAGCTCCGGCTAGGGCTGGCCCCCGCCGACGGACCGCTGCTCGTCGAGCACCTTGGTGAGCTGCGCCATGGTGTCGTCGGCCAGCGCGTTCAGGCTGCCGCGGACGAACGGCGCGGCGAGCTTGGCCACCCCGTGGAAGTCGAACCGTGCCCGGTAGCGGATGCGCGTACCGCTGCCCTCGGACTCGAATGTGAGGTCGTCGACGGTGGAAACGGTCTTGTTCCGGCCCTCGAAGGTGACCCGTTGCGGCTCCCACCGGACGAGGGTGTACTCGATCTCGGTGGCCCTGCCGCGGAACTCCGAGATGTTTCGCCAGCGAGCCCCGACCCGCACCGGCCCGCCGTCGACGCGGGTGCAGCTGACGGTCCCGGCGTCCCACTGCTCGGCGTTCGAGAAGTCGACCAGGTAGTCCACCACGTCGGTCATCTTCATCTGCGCCGTCGTGGACCGCACCAGCTCGGGCATCAGCGGGCCTCGATCACGATCTTGAACTCGTCCACGGCCTTGCGCACCTTGGCCTGCGGGTCGTCGAACAGCGACGCCACCGCCTCGCCGAGCTTGCCGGCCGGCGGGTGGTACTCGAAGCTCACCTCGACCCCGGTCACACCGTTGCCCTTGTCGTCGAACCGCACCACGCCGGAGCTCTTCACGTCCGGGTCGGACGAGTCGAGGGTGGTCCAGGCGATGGTGTGCGGCGGGGAGTCCTCGGCGATGGTGGCGTCCCAGCTCAGCGACTTGCCCAGCGGGCCACTGACGGTCCAGCGGGTGCGGTCGCCGGCTCCGTCGATCGGCTCCACCTTCTTGACGTCGTCCATGATCTCCGGCAGCCGGGTGAACGGGCGCCACCAGTCGTAGCAGGCCCGGGCGGGAGCGTTGACCTCGACGTAATGCGCGACAGCAGCCACGTGGTTCCACCTTCCATCGATTGCTTCGGAACACTGGATTACCCGTTATCGCAACGGTTACGCATCGACTGTGTGATGCTATCGGCGACGGCGGGTGTTCGTGCAGAAGCTCCGGGGCGAGCTGCGCCGCGGCGGCTACGACGTGCTGCACAGTCACGGCTGGCTCGCCGGCCTGGCCACCCAGCTCGCCGCCCCCACCGGACGGGGCACCGGCGGCCCCGCCCGGGTGCCGCTGGTGCACACCCTCGGCCGACCGAGGCTGACGGCCACCCCCGACGACGACCCCGGCGCCCCTGCGCTCTGCGCGCCGACCACCTGATCGCCACCAGCGCACACGAGCGCGACACGCTGCTCGGCGCCGGCGTCGCCCGGCACCGGATCTCCGTGGTGCCCCCCGGAACCCGCACCGACGAGCGGGCCGACCCGGCGACCAGGCCCCGCGGCTTCGGCACCCCCCGCCAGCGCCGCACCCCCACCGGCTGCTCCTTTTCGGCCCACCCACCCGGGCAGCCAGCAAGGTGGCCGCGCTCACCGCGCTACCGCGCACCGAGCTCACCGTCTGCCCCACCGAACCCGCGCCGGGCGACGCGGTGCTCCGGTTGGGCGAGCTGGCCGCCCGGCTGGGGGTGGGCCACCGGGTGCGCGTGGAGCACGGACCGACCCCGTCGCTCCGGCGGCCGCTGATCGGCCGCGCCGATCTCGTCCTGTGCGCCGATCTCGTCCTGTGCCTGGCCGCTTCCGGGCACGACGGCGCCGAGCACCTCGAGGCCATGGCACAGGGTGTGCCGGTGATCGCCGGGAACGCGCAGGCTTTCCCGATCAGCCCACCCCGGCGGCCTCCCTCGCGATGGCCGCCACCCGGGCCTGGGCGGCGGAGACCACACCGGCGCGATCCTTGTGGGCCTCCTCGTAACGCACGATCGCCCGCACCTCGTCGGTGTCGTCCAGCTCCTTGATGCGCGTGATCGCCTCCGGCATGCCGAGCTCGTGGTATCCCGGGATTGGCAGCTCGGCCTCGGTAAGCGAACCGAGCTCCTCCCGGGTGCCGCGCACGGCCCGCGCCGTGCCGTCGGCGCCATCCCGGCGTGCCACCGATTCAGCGCGCTCCAGCGCCGCGTCCCGCCCGGTGCTCAGCACGTCGCGGGCGTCCCGGCCGAGGGTCACCGCGCGGTCGGAGATCTCGCCGAGGGTGTCCCGGGCCTGGTCGGCCGAGCGCCGGGTACGGTCCACCGCCCGGTTGAGCTGTTCGCGGGCCACCCGGGCCGGTACGTTCAGCACCAGGGTCATGCCCCCCGCGACCCGCTGGAACGGGGTCGCCCGCAACGCCGCCGGCCCGCCCAGTGCCTCCTCGGCGAGCACGGTGGAGATCCAGTCGATGGTCTCGGTATGGGCGGCCTCCAACCGGTCGGCCAACTGGCGGGTCGAAGGTCGGTGGGCCGCCTCGGCCAGCGTTCTCAGGTAGCGGGCCCGCCCCTGGAGCTGCTGCTCGAGGGCGAGGTCCTGGAGCAACGCCTCGTCGAACGACACCGCCTGCTCCACGGTTGCCTTGAGCAGCGCGGTGAGCCGGCCGACCAGCGGGGTGACCACGTCCGGCACCCCACCGGCCGCGCGCAGCTCCTTGGCGATCTGGCGACCACGCCGGTCGGCGTTCTCCGCGTTCTGGGTCAGCTCGCGACGGACCGCGTCGGTACGGGCCTGAACGACCCTGGTCCGGGCGATCTGGGCCTCGGTACTGGTCAACTGCAGGATGGTCCGCAACTGTCGGATGAGCGGTGCGTTCGACCTCATACACGTCCTTCGTGTTGGTTCTCCGCGTTCATGGCCGACTCTGCTTACCCGGCCAGCGCGATGTCAAAGATCCCGCCGCCCCCCGATCCGGCCGGATCTCCAGCCGGTGCCCTGCCGTGCTCCGGCCCGAGGACGGCCACCGATCCGGGTTTCGGCCGCGGCCTCCCGGGTATGCCGAGCGCCGGCCCCGATCGCCCGGCCGACACCCGCCACGAGGAGGCACAGCTTGCCCGAGGAGCGCACCAGCCCGACCACCACCGACGCCGGTATCCCGGTCGAGAGTGACGAGCACTCGCTCACCGTCGGACCCGGTGGGCCGATCCTGCTGCAGGACAGCTACCTGATCGAGCAGATGGCGCAGTTCAACCGGGAGCGGATCCCCGAGCGGCAACCGCACGCCAAGGGCAGCGGCGCCTTCGGCCGCTTCGAGGTGACCGGCGACGTGAGCGCGTTCACCAGGGCCGCGCTGTTCCAACCCGGCGCCGACACCGAGCTGGCGGTCCGGTTCTCCACCGTGGCCGGCGAACGCGGCAGCCCGGACACCTGGCGCGACCCCCGAGGGTTCTCGGTCAAGTTCTATACGCCCGAGGGCAACTACGACATGGTGGGTAACAACACGCCGGTGTTCTTCATCAAGGACCCGATGAAGTTCCAGCACTTCATCCGGTCCCAGAAGCGGCGGGCGGACAACAACCTGCGCGACCACGACATGCAGTGGGACTTCTGGACGCTCTCCCCGGAGTCTGCGCACCAGGTGACCTGGCTGATGGGCGACCGGGGGATCCCGCGCACCTGGCGGCACATGAACGGCTACACCTCGCACACCTACCAGTGGATCAACGCCGAAGGCCGCCAGTTCTGGGTGAAGTACCACTTCAGGACCGACCAGGGCGTCGAGTTCTTCACCCAGCACGAGGCCGACCAGATGGCCGCCGTCGACACCGACTACCACACCCGGGACCTGTTCGAGCACATCCGGGACGGCGAGTACCCGAGCTGGACGATGTACGCGCAGGTCATGCCCTACGACGACGCGCCCGGGTACCGCTTCAACCCGTTCGACCTGACGAAGGTGTGGCCGCACGAGGACTACCCGCTGATCGAGGTCGGCCGGATGAGGCTGGAGCGCAATCCCACCGACAACCACACCGAGATCGAGCAGTTGGCGTTCCAGCCGAACAACCTGGTGCCCGGCATCGGCCCGAGCCCGGACCGGATGCTGCTGGCCCGGCTGTTCGCCTACGCCGACGCGCACCGCTACCGCCTCGGCGTCAACTACCAGCAGATCCCGGTGAACGCGCCGGTGTGCCCGGTGCGCTCGTACAGCAAGGACGGCGCCATGCGGATCGACAAGGTGTCCGACCCGGTCTACGCGCCCAACTCCCAGGGCGGCCCGGCCGCGGACACCGAGCGCTACGGCCGGGTGCCGACCTGGCAGGCCGACGGTCAGATCATGCGGTCGGCCTACGTCGAGCACGCGCAGGACGACGACTGGGGCCAGGCCGGCACCCTGGTGCGCGACGTCATGGACGACGCCGGTCGGGAACGCCTGGTCGACAACGTGGTGGGCCATCTGCTCAACGCGGTCACCGAACCGGTGCTGGAGCGCGCCTTCGAGTACTGGCGCAACGTCGACAAGTCGATCGGCGAGAAGATCGAGTCCGGCGTGCGCGCGAATGCCCGGGATCAAGACCCGAAGGCCGGCCAGCAGGCCAACCCGGCAAGGGAGAGCATGCGGACCAAGGCCTGACCCCGCACAGCGCTGCCCTCCGGCCGACCCGACCCGGCCGGCACCGCGACCGCGGAGATCGGCCGAGCGAGGAGGACGAGGTTGTCGGAGCCCACGCGCCAGCACGTAGAGTGACGCCGTATCGGGCCGCGAGCCCCGGTCGACCATGGCCGGACGTCACGCAAGGGGGTGCTCGTGGGATACCACCTGGGGGTCGACCTGGGGACCACCTATGTCGCGGCAGCCCTGACGTACGGCTCGCAGCCGGAGATGGTCACCCTCGGTGGACGCTCGGTGATGATCCCGTCGGTGGTCTACCTCGGCGAGGACGGTCAGCGGCTGTCCGGCGAAGCCGCCGTCCGGCGGGCGGCGACCGAGCCGGGGCGGGTCGCGCGGACGTTCAAGCGTCGGCTGGGCGACCCGATCCCGGTTCGCGTCGGCGGGCAGACGGTGCCGGTGACCGAACTGCTGGCCGAGCTGCTGCGCGACGTCGTCCGTACGGTGACCCAGCAGGAGGGTGAGCCGCCGGAGCGGGCCGTGCTCACCCATCCCGCCAGCTGGGGCCCCTACCGCCGCGGCGTGTTCGACGAGGTCCCCGCACTGGCCGGCCTGCGTGCCGGGCCCACGGTGACCGAACCGGCCGCCGCCGCGATCCACTACGCGAGCACCCACCGCAGGCCCGAGGGCGAGGTCGTGGCGGTGTACGACCTCGGGGGCGGCACCTTCGACGTCACGGTGTTGCGCACCCGGGCCGACGGTTGCGAGATCCTCGGCGTGCCGGAAGGGATCGAACGGCTGGGCGGCATCGACTTCGACGAGGCCCTGTTCGCGCACATCGACCACGAGACCGGCGGCGAGCTCACCGCGCTCGACCTGCGCGAGCCACAGGCTGCACTGGCCGTGTCCAGGGTCCGCCAGGACTGCGCGCTGGCCAAGGAGAACCTCTCCCACGACTCCGAGGCCCTGATCCCGGTGTTCCTGCCCGACCGCAACTTCGACATCCGGGTCACCCGGGAGCAGTTCGAAGGCCTGATCCACGCCCACCTGGAGTCGACGGTCGGCGCGCTGGAACGGACCCTGCGCTCCGCGCACCTCGACGCGGACGAGGTCGACGCGGTCCTGCTGGTCGGCGGGTCGTCGCGGATCCCCCTGGTCGCCCGGATGGTGCGGGATCTGCTCGGACGACCGACCGTGGTCGACACCCACCCGAAGTACGCCGTCGCCCTCGGCGCCGCCATCCTGTCCGACACGTTGATCGACGAGCCGGTACCGGCCGCGGCCGAGCGGCCGGCACGACGCCCGCCGGTGGCCGCTCCCCCGCCCGCCGAGGTGGGCGACCCGCCGACACTGACGTTGGTCGCGGACGGGCGGCGCATCGCCGTGCCGCCGGAGCGGCCCTTCGTCATCGGCCGCTGCGACGACGCGCAGGTGGCGCTGACCGACTCGCTCGTCTCCCGCCGGCACGCGGTCGTCGAGCTGACCGACCAGGGCTGGACCCTGACCGACTTCAGCCGCAACGGCACGTACCTCGGCGACGAGCGGATCGCCGAGATCCGGGTGACCCGGCCGATGACCCTGCGCCTCGGTGACCCTGCGGACGGGGTCCGGATCGAGCTCGTCCCGGGAGCCGCCGGCCCGGTCTACGCCCTCGGCCCACCGCTGGACGTCGGGGCCAGCGTGCACGGGCGGCTGACCGCGGTGCACAGCCTGAGCACCGGGCTGTTGCGGGTGGGCAGGTCGGCGGACAACGACGTGGTCCTGGACGACGATCTCGTGTCCCGCCGGCATGCCGAGCTTCGGCGCTCCGGCCACTCGTGGCAGCTGGTCGACCTCGACAGCGCCAACGGCACCTTCGTCAACGACCACCGGATCACCTCGGCCCCCATCACGCCGCACGACGTGATCCGGGTGGGACTCAGCCTGCTGCAGCTCGACGGTGACCGGCTCGTGGAGTGCCTCGCCGTCGCACCGCGCAGGCCGGCCGGCGCCGGGCGCACCGGCGGCCGAGGCTGGCGCACCATCTACCCGCCCGGCGCGGACGACCCCGACGCCTGAGCCGTGCCCGGCACGTGCCCACTTCAGGCGCCGACGTAGGCCGCCAGGTGCTCGCCGGTGAGGGTGGTCCGGTTGGCGACCAGGTCGGCGGGGGTGCCCTCGAAGACGATCCGGCCGCCGTCGTGGCCGGCGCCCGGACCGAGGTCGATGATCCAGTCGGCGCGCGCCATGACCGCCTGGTGGTGCTCGATCACGATCACCGACCGGCCGGTGCCGACCAGCCGGTCGAGCAGCCCGAGCAACTGCTCGACGTCGGCCAGGTGCAGGCCGGTGGTCGGTTCGTCCAGCACGTACACGTCTGCGCCGCCCTTCTCCGCCATCCGGGTGGCCAGCTTGAGCCGCTGCCGCTCGCCGCCGGACAGCGTGGTCAGCGGCTGGCCGATGGTCAGGTAGCCGAGCCCGACGTCGGCCAGGTGGGTCAGGATCTTGTGCGCGGCCGGGTTCCTCCCGGCACCGGGGCTGTCGCGGTGCCCCGTCCTCGCTCCGCTCCTCGCTCCTTCGTCGCTGCGATGCTCACTCGTCCTCCCGGCACCGGGGCCGTCGCGGTGCCCCGTCCTCGCTCCGCTCCTCGCTCCTTCGTCGCTGCGATGCTCACTCGTCCTCCCGGCACCGGGGCCGAAGAACTCGCCCGCCGATGCCACCGACATCGCCAGCACCTCGCTGATGTCCCGGCCGCCCAGCGTGTACTCCAGCACCGCCGCGTCGAACCGCCTGCCCTCGCACAGCTCGCAGGTGGTGGCCACGCCGGCCATCATCGCCAGGTCGGTGTAGATCACGCCGTTGCCGTTGCAGGACGGGCAGGCCCCCTCGGAGTTGGCGCTGAACAGGGCCGGCTTCACCCCGTTGGCCTTCGCGAACGCCTTGCGGATCGGGTCGAGCAGCCCGGTGTAGGTCGCCGGGTTGCTGCGCCGAGAGCCGCGGATCGCGCCCTGGTCGATCGCCACCACGCCGTCCCGGCCGGACACCGAGCCATGGATCAGCGAACTCTTGCCCGACCCCGCCACACCGGTCACCACGACCAGCACGCCGAGCGGGATGTCCACGTCGACGCCCCGCAGGTTGTGCGTCGACGCGCCGCGCACCTCGAGCGCCCCCGACGGCTTGCGGAGGTCGGACTTCAGGGCCGCGCGGTCGTCCAGGTGGCGCCCGGTGAGCGTGCCGCTGGCCCGCAGCCCCTCGACGGTGCCCTCGAACACCACCTCGCCACCCGCGCTGCCGGCCCGGGGCCCGAGGTCGACGTTGTGGTCGGCGATCGCGATCGCCTCCGGTTTGTGCTCCACGACGAGCACCGTGTTGCCCTTGTCCCGCAGTTGCCGCAGCAGACCGTTCATCCGCTCGATGTCGTGCGGGTGCAGCCCGATGGTCGGCTCGTCGAAGACGTAGGTGACGTCGGTGAGCGAGGAGCCGAGGTGCCGGATCATCTTGGTGCGCTGCGCCTCGCCGCCGGACAGCGTGCCGGACGGCCGGTCCAACGACAGGTAGCCCAGCCCGATCTCGACGAACGAGTCCAGGGTGTGCCGCAGGTTCTCCAGCAGCGGCGCGACCGCCCGCACGGCGCCCCGTGCCGGCGCGGACGGTTCGTCGAGGTCACGGACCCAGACCGCGAGGTCGCTGATCTGCATCGCGCAGGCGTCGGCGATGCTGATCCCGTCGATCTTCGACGAGCGGGCCGCCTCGGACAGCCGGGTGCCGGCGCACCCGGGGCAGGTGGTGAAGGTGACCGCCCGCTCCACGAACGCGCGGACGTGCGGCTGCAACGCGCCGACGTCCTTGGACAGGAACGACTTCTGGATCTTCGGGATCAGCCCCTCGTAGGTCAGGTTGATGCCGTCGACCTTGATCTTGGTCGGCTCCTTGTAGAGCAGGTCGTGCAGCTCGCGCTCGGTGAACTCGGCGATCGGCTTGTCCGGGTCCAGGAAGCCGCTGCCACCGAAGATGCGGCCGTACCAGCCGTCGGCGCTGTACCCGGGGATGGTGAACGGGCCCTCGTTGATCGATTTGGTCTCGTCGTACAACGCGGTGAGGTCGATGTCGTTGACCGCGCCGCGGCCCTCGCAGCGCGGACACATGCCGCCGGTGATGGAGAAGCTGCGGCGCTCCTTGACGGTCCGGCCGCCCTTCTCGATCGTCACCGCGCCGGCGCCGCTGATCGAGGCGACGTTGAAGGAGAACGCCTGGGCCGAGCCGATGTGCGGCCGCCCGAGCCGGCTGAACAGGATGCGCAGCAGCGTGCCGGTGTCGGTGGCGGTGCCGACCGTGGAGCGCGGGTCGGCACCCATCCGCTGCTGGTCGACGATGATCGCCGTGGTCAACCCGTCGAGCACGTCGACGTCCGGCCGGGCCAGCGTCGGCATGAAGCCCTGGACGAACGCGCTGTACGTCTCGTTGATCATCCGCTGCGACTCGGCGGCGATCGTGTGGAACACCAGCGAGCTCTTGCCCGAGCCGGAGACACCGGTGAACACCGTCAGCCGGCGCTTCGGGATCTCGACGCTGACATCCTTGAGGTTGTTCACCCGTGCGCCGTGCACCCGGATCAGGTCGTGGCTGTCGGCCGGGTGCTCGGCCGGGCGGCCGGCAGGGTGCGGGTGGGTGCTCCTGGCCATGCGCACAGCGTCAGCCCGGCCGGCGGGGACGGACAACCACGAGCAAGCGTCTCTCCTCAGGTCGGTGACCAGCAGGTTACCCGCCGACCGCGGTGACCCGGATCACCGGACCACCCCGCGACGATTCGCCGGCCGGCGCCATCCAACCTGGTGGGCCCGCACACCGGTGCGCGGTCGAACGGGGAACGAAGGGAACGATCATGGGTCTCGGGGACAAGATCTCGAACAAGGCCGAGGAACTGAAGGGCAAGGCCAAGGAGGCGGTCGGCAAGGCCACCGGCAACGAGGAACTGGAGGCCGAGGGCAAGGTCAACCAGGGCAAGTCCGGCCTGAAGCAGGCCGGGGAGAGCGTGAAGGACGCGGCCAAGGACGTGAAGGACGCCTTCAAGAAGTGACCCGTGCGGGGTGGTGCCCGATCTCAGGGACCGGGCTCCACCCCGGCGCGTGCAGGACGCCGGCTGACCGGCGGTGTCCGTCGATCCCGCGGCGGCGCTCAGGTCGTCGGCAGAGCCGCGCGGACCACGTCCACCGGTTCGTCGCGCGTCGGACCGGGTGCGTAGGCCGGTCGCCAGCTGCCCTGCTCCCGGTCTCAGCCGGTAGGTGCGGTAGACGTACGCGAGGCCGCAGTCGCCGTCGAGATTCGGGCCGCGCCCGTGGGCGCCGGTCCGGTCAAGGCGCCCGGCCCGAGGCGTCCATGACCAGGTCGGCCTGCACGAGGGACCCGTCGACCCGGGCGCCGACGACCCGACCGCGCTCGGAGACCAGTCCGTCGACGTGACCGGTACGCAGGGTGATCCCGGGCTGCCTCCCTGTCGTGTGCCGGAGCGCCCGCTCGAAGGTCGATCGACGGGAGAGCACTCCCAGCGGCTGGGGAGATCCGGCGGGGTCCGGCGCTTCCACGGGCCGGACCCGGGCGACCGTGGCCGAGCCGCTCGAGGTCGACAAGGCCGACGGCCAGACGAGGAAACGCTGAGTGGGAGGACCCCACCACGGTGACGCAGCCGGCGCGGCAGGTCGGACCGGAGACGTCGTTGTCCGTCTCGCACGCCACGCCCGACCGGTTCACTCAGGGGCGTCGGCCTTGACGGTGTAGACCTCCCACGCCTCGGCGCCGGGGCCGTGGACCCACACCTTGTCCTGCAACGCGTAGCAGCAGGTGGTGTCGTTCTCGACCTGGGTGAACAGGCCCAGCTCCGCCAGGCGCCCGGTGGCGGCGTTGACCTGTTCGGTGGACTCGACCTCGACGCCGAGATGGTCCATGACGGTCGGCTGGTCCCCGTCCCCTTCGATGAGCACGAGCTTCAGTGGAGGCTCGGTGATCGCGAAGTTGGCGTAACCGGGGCGGCGCTTGGCCGGCTCGACGCCGAACAGCGAGCGGTAGAACGCGATCGATCCTTCGAGGTCGGATACCCGCAACGCCAGCTGAACACGGGACATGTGCCAGTCACTCCCTCTTGCTTCGATTTCTGTCGAGATAGACCTTGCGCCCTGATTAGAGTCCTGTCAAGGTAGAAGGGTGTCGAATCAAACGGGCCTGTTGACCGAGTTGCCGGGCGTGGCGGGCTGCTGCTCCCCACTGGTCCGTAAGCCACTGACTGCTCCTCAGGCGGTGGACCTGTCCCGCTTGTTCAAGGCGATGGGCGACCCGGTCCGGCTGCGCCTGCTCTCCCTGATCGCCTCCCACGAAGGCGGCGAGGCCTGCGTGTGTGACCTCTCCGGGGTGTTCGATCTGACCGGGCCGACGATCTCGCATCACCTCAAGGTGCTGCGTGAGGCCGGTCTGATCGCCGGCGAGCGACGAGGCACCTGGATCTACTACCGGATCCAGCCGGAGGTCCTGGCCCAGCTCGCGGCGGTACTCCGGCCGGCCGGGGCCTCGGTGTGAGCGCACCTCTCGCGCGCCGGTTGTTGGCCGAGCTGGTCGGCACCGCGCTGCTGGTCACCGTCGTGGTCGGGTCGGGCATCGCGGCACAACAACTGTCCCCGGGCGATGTCGGGCTGCAGCTGTTGGAGAACTCGATGGCCACGGTGTTCGGTCTCGGGGTGCTGATCCTGCTGTTCGGCCCGGTCTCCGGGGCGCACTTCAACCCCGTCGTCTCCGGTGTCGACTGGTTGCTCGGGCGCCGCGCGGGCACCGGTCTGACGGGGCGGGAGGTAGCGGCCTACACCCTCGCCCAATGTGCCGGCGCGGTACTCGGGGCGATGCTGGCGAACGCCATGTTCGAGCTCGCAGTCGTGCAGATCTCGACGAAGTACCGGGCGGGCGGCGGGCACTGGATCGGTGAGATCGTCGCCACCGCCGGGCTGATCGCGCTGATCTTCGCACTGAGCCGTACCGCTCGGGCGTCGTTGTCGGCCGTCGCGGTCGGTTCGTACATCGGCGCGGCCTACTGGTTCACCTCCTCCACCTCGTTCGCCAATCCGGCGGTCACCATCGGCCGAATCTTCTCCGACTCCTTCGCCGGCATCGGGCCGGCGTCGGTGCCAGGTTTCATCGTGGCCCAACTGATCGGCGCGGGCCTCGGTACCACGCTGGTCCTCGCCCTGTACCCGGACGTCGGTGGTAGCGCGTCCGGCGGGGTGGTTCCCCGGGATATCGACGGGCCCGCCACCGGCAGTCCTTCCCCCACAGGTCCCGACCCGGTTCTATCCGAGTCGCCGTAGTTCGCACTCCCGCTGCGGCAGGTAGGCCACTGAGGGCCTGCGTCCGAACCGAAAAGGATCACGATCATGCCCAGTGTCGAGATCTACGACCCGGCGATGCTCGACCGGGGTCTGTGGCCCCTCGGTCGACCCGGCGCTGACCCGGTTCGCGGCCGACATCGCCTCGCTGGACGCCACCGGGATCGAGGTCCGGCGCTACGGACTGGCCTCCGAGCCCGCCCGGTTCGTCGAGCGCGGCGAGGTGCACGCGGTGCTGTCCGCGCAGGGCGAGGAAGGTTTGCCCGTTGTCGTCATCGATGACGTGCTCAAGTGCACCGGGCGCTACCCCAGCCGCGCCGAGCACCGCCGCCGCCCCGCACACGGACCTGCCGGGCGGGGATCCGGGCGATGGCCTCGACGGGCTCGTTGCCGACGCGACGCCATTCGTGTTCTTCACCGGCAAGGGCGGAGTCGGCAAGACCTCCACCGCCTCTGCCACCGCGATCGCGCTGGCCGACGCCGGGCGACGGGTGCTGCTGGTCAGCACCGACCCGGCCTCGAACCTCGACGAGGTCCTGGGCATCCGCGCGGGGCGTGAGCCCGGCCCGGTCGGCGAGATCACCGGGCTCGACGCGATGGACATCGACCCGGGCGCCGCCGCCACCACGTACCGCGAGAAGGTGCTCGGCCCCTACCGCGATGCGCTCCCGGCATCGGTTGTCGCAGCCATCGAGGAACAGCTCTCCGGATCGTGCACCGTCGAGATCGCCGCGTTCAACGAATTCGTGGCATTGCTGACCGACCCCGGGATCGCCGGACGCTACGTTTGGCCAGTGCCGGCCGCCGGCCCGCGATCTCGCCATCCGACTCACCGACCCCGGCTACACCCCGAATCCTGCTGGTCACCCTCCCCGAGGCCACCCCCGTCCACGAGGCCGCCGCCCTGCAGGCCGACCTCGCCCGCGCCGGCATCAAGCCGTATGCGTGGGTGGTCAATCAGAGCCTGGCCGCGGCCGCACCCACCGACCCCCTACTGGCCGCCCGGGCCGGATCGGAAGGCCGCTACCTCACCGAGGTCGCCACCCGGCACGCCGACCGAACCGCTGTCCTGGCCTGGAGTCCCGCCCCGCCGGTGGGCGCGGAGGCCCTCGCACAGCTCGCCGCCCCGCCCGTGGACGTCCCTGATCGCGGTGACCAGGGCACAACGAAGGAGCCCACAGTGGCAGAACTCCCCGAGGTCCTGTTCGTCTGTGTGCACAACGCCGGCCGTTCCCAGATGGCTGCCGCCCTGCTGCACCACCATGGCGCCGGCACGGTGCGCGTCACCTCCGCCGGGTCCGCGCCCGCCGCCCAGATCAACCCCGCCGTCCGCGAGGTCATGAACGAGATCGGCATCGATCTGTCCCACGAGTTCCCCAAGCGACTGACCACCGACGCGGTCGAGTCCGCAGACGTCGTGATCACCATGGGCTGTGGCGACGCCTGTCCGGTCTTCCCCGGCAAGCGCTACCTCGACTGGCAACTCGAGGATCCTGCTGGCAGGGCCGCGGCAGAGATCCGGCCCATCCGCGACGACATCGACGTGCGGGTCCGAGCCCTCCTCACCGAGCTGACGAATCAGCCGGCCGACGCACCCCCTCGGCACTGACATCGCCCTCGGTCCCGGCGGGGGAAGGCAGCCTTCGGGTGGAGCCCGCCGAGTAGGACCGCGGTGCTGGCCAGCCCGGCGAGCAGTGTCAGCGCGGTGACGCGTCGTGGTCCCCACCACCGGGTGAGCGCGGCGATCGAGCCGGCGGTCATCGGTTGGCGTGGACCGGTCCAGCCAGCGTCCCACCGGCACGCCCACCACCGCTGAAACGGTCAGCCCGACGGTGAAGGCCGCAGTGACCAACGGGACGGACCAACCGATGTCACCGGCAATGCTCGGGGCCATCACCGGGATCGAGTAGTACAGGACTCCATAGCTGGTGATCTGTCCGACGCACAGGCCCACAGGACCCGGCGCCGCTCAGGGCTCCGGCGGGTTGCGGCGTGACGTCGGCGGGCACGGAGCCGGCCCTTGGCCGTACACCGCGGTCAGACCGCGGCCGCGACACGGCGGTCTCCACCGCCGTCCCGCTCCGTGGATCGGTCGAACAGTCCTGCGCCGCCGCACACGCCGGTCTCTGGCAGGACCAGTTCCACCCGCTCAGCCGCCTCCCGATCGCCCGCGAGCGCGGCCGCGATCGAGCGGACCTGCTCATACCCGGTCATCGCCAGGAAGGTCGGGGCGCGCCCGTAGCTCTTCATCCCGGCGAGGAACACGTTCGGTTCCGGCTGCGCCAACTCGCTGGCTCCGTGCGGGTACACGGTCCCACAGGAGTGCACGTTCGGGTCGATCAGCGGGGCAAGTGCGCTCGGTGCCTGCAGGGTCGGGTCCAGGCCCAGGCGAAGTTCGGACAACCACGACAGATCGGGCCGGAACCCGGTGAGCACGACGACCTCGTCGACGGGCCCCAGCAGCCGGCCGCCGAGCGACTCGAGCACCAGTCCGGAGGCCTGCGGGTGCACCGCGGCCGTGCGGAACCCGGTCACGATGCTGATCTGCCCCGCAGCGACCGCCTCCGCCGCGCGCTTACCCAGCGCGCCCCGCGCGGGCAGTTGGTCGGCCGCGCCGCCGCCGAAGGTGTTACCGACCTCGCCCCGACGCAGCAGCCATGACACGCGCGTGCCGGGATGGGTCGCGGCCAGTTCGGCGAAGGCGACCAGCGCGGTCAGCGCCGAGTGCCCGCTGCCGGCGACCGCGACGTGTCCACCCCCGTAGCGGGACCGCGCACCGGAATCGGTCAGGTTCGGCACCCGGTAGGTGATCCGGCCCGCAGCGGCCTGCTCGCCGAGCGCGGGCAGGCCGTCGGCGCCGAGCGGGTTGGGTTGGTTCCAGGTGCCGGAGGCGTCGATCAACGCGCGAGCGTCGATGCGTTCCTGCGTTCCGTCTCCCGACTCGACGTGCACGGTCAGCGGTTCGCTGTCGCGGCCGGCGTCGACCACGCGGTCGCGGCCCCGCCGAGCGACCCCGATCACCCGTGTGCCGAAACGCACCCGGTCAGCCAGGGCGTCCGCGAGCGGGTCGAGATAGCGCTCTGCCCAGTGCGCGCCGGTCGGGTAGGTCTCCTCGTCCGGGCCGGACCAGCCGGCCGGCGCCATCAACCTCACCGCGGCGGGATCGATCAGCTCCGCCCACCGCGAGAACAGCCGCACGTGGTGCCACGCCCGCACTCCGGTTCCCGCTGATGTGCCGGCTTCCAGCACCAGTGGTCGCACACCACGCTCGACCAGATGCGCCGCGGCGGCCAGACCGATCGGTCCCCCACCCACGACCACCACCGGCAGTTCGTGCACGTCCGTTCCTCGTCTCCATCGATCCAGATCGATCCAAGGTCGTGACTGTATCGAGGCTTATCGATTGACGCAACCATCGATCGTGGTCGATACTTGTGGGGTGAACGCCGTTCGAGCCGCCACGCCGGCCGCCTCCACCGGTGCCTTGCCTGGACCAGCCCTGCTTTCCACGGCCGACGCCACGACCTTCGCGGAGTGCTTCGCCTGCATAGCGGAGCCGACCAGGATCCGGCTGCTGCACGCCGTCGCGGCCGGCGGTCGGGAGGTCTCCATCGGCGAACTCACCACCGCGCTCGACATCAGCCAGTCGACGTGCTCCCACCATGTCCGCAAGCTGGCCGAGGTCGGCTTCGTGCTGCTGCGCAAGCACGGCACAGCCACGCTGGTGAAGGTCAACCCAGCGTGCTGCACCTGGCTGCCCCATGCGGCCGACGCCGTCATGGGCATGCTCGGCGCCCGACCGTGCTGCCCCGAGGATGTGCCAGCCGACGTGACCGTGCGCGCCATGCGGACCGACGACTGGCCGGCCGTGCGACGCATCTACGCCGAAGGCATCGCCACCGGTCACGCGACCTTCGAGACCGAGGTCCCCGACCGCCGAACCCTCGAACAGAAATGGTTGGCAGGTCATCGCTGGGTCGCGGAGATCGACGGCCGGGTCGCCGGATGGGCAGCCCTCACAGCGGCCTCGAACCGCGGCGTCTACGCCGGAGTGGCGGAGAACTCGATCTATGTAGGTGAGGCCTCCCGGGCCCGAGGTGTCGGCAAGGCGCTGATCCGTCACCAGGTCATCGCCGCCGACCACCACGACATCTGGACCCTTCAAACCTCGATGTTTCCCGAGAACCGGGCCAGCATCGCTCTGCATCTCTCCGCCGGCTTCCGCACCCTCGGCGTCCGCGAACGCATCGCACAGCACCACGGCACCTGGCGGGACACCGTCCTGCTCGAACGGCGCCGCGCCGCCGACCCAGCCTGAGGCAGGACCCGTTCCTGCCTGGCGACCAGCTGCGTCCATCTGCCTCCGTCGACGTCAGTAGGAGGGGGCCCACCGTGGGTGCCGAAATCGACAGGAGGCCGGACATGGCGACGCCGCAGCTCTCCCCCGAGGCACATCCCCTCACCGAGCAGATGTGGCACGACGTACTGGCCCGGCTGCGAGCGTTCGTGGGTCGGCGGATCGCTGACCCGCACCGGGCGGACGACCTGGTCGGTGAGATCGTGCTGCGCATCCACCAGCACGTCGACTCGGTGGACGACCGCGAACGGCTGCTCAACTGGGTCGGCCGGGTCGCGCGCAACGCCGTGATCGACGAGTACCGTCGCGCCGGGCGAGCCCGGGAGCAGGTCGGGCCGGTACCCGATGACACCGCGGCCCCGGATGCGGTGTCGACCGGGGTGGACGAGTCCGCCGTGCTCCGCGAGCTGGCCGCCTGCATGCGTCCGCTGCTCGGTGGTCTGCCGCCCGAGCAGCACCGGGCCGTGGAACTGATCGACCTCGAGGGATGGACACAGCAGCGGGCCGCGCAGCAGGAGGGCATCTCGTTGTCGGGCATGAAGTCTCGGGTCCAGCGCGGCCGCAGACGCCTGGCCGAGCTGCTCAACCAGTGTTGCGCGCTGACTCTGGACGTCCGGGGCCTACCGATGGACTACACCCCGCAGCAGCGCTGCGACTGCGGGTCCGAGCAACGGTGACCAGACCGTCCGGGGCTGGTCACCGTCCCCGGTCCGGACGGTCAGGTGCAGCAACTGCTCGTCGCGGTGTCCTCGGCCGCGCACTTCACCGCGCACACCGACGTTGCCGAGCCCTCGGGGTTACCCGGGGCGTCCTCGATGACGCTGTAGTACTCCCACCAGCCGTGCGGCACGTCCGGGGCTGCCACGAAAACCTTGTCCTGGCTGGCATGGCAGCACACGTCCCGCTCCGCCACCGTCGTGTCGAGACCGGCGGACCGGAAGCGGGTCAGCGCAGAGGCGACGTCCTCGGCCGTTGCCGCTTCCACCCCGAGATGGTTCAGCCGTTCGCCGGCCTCGCGGTTCTCGATCAGGACCAGTTTCAGCGGCGGGTCCTCGACCGCGAAGTTGGCGTATCTGTCGTGCAGCTTGTACGGCTCGGCACCGAACATGCGGCGGTAGAACGCGACCGCCGCGCTCAGGTCGGTGACATTGAGCGCCAGCTGGACTCGCGTGGTGGACATCGCTCGAACTCCTCTTCATTCGGAAACGCGGACACCACCACTGACGTCAGGACCGCGAGAAGGACGCGCCGGCTGACGGTGCCGGCTGATTGACACCGGAATCTCACTCAGTCATCATTGACTCAATGAGCACTGAGCGAACATCCGAGTTGGAGCGGCGGGCCGCCATCCACCGCGCCCTGGGTGACCCGGGGCGGCTCGCGCTGGTCGACGCGCTGGTCCACGGAGATGCGTCCCCCTCCGAGCTCCAGCGGGCGCTGGGGATGACCTCGAACCTGCTGGCGCACCACGTCGACGTCCTGGCTGGGGTAGGTCTGGTGCGACGGGGCCGCTCGGAGGGCGACCGTCGCCGTTCCTACCTCACCCTCGTGCCCGACTCGCTCGACCGCCTGGGTGTCAGCGACGGGTTCCGCGCGGAACGGATCGTGTTCGTCTGCACCGAGAACGCCGCCCGATCCCAACTCGCCGCCGCGCTGTGGACCGGGCAGAGCCAGGTGCCGGTCGCCTCCGCCGGCACGCACCCCGCCGTCCGGATCCACCCCGGCGCACTCGCGGCCGCGCACCGCCACGAGCTGGACCTCACACCGCAGCGGCCGCGCAGGCTGGACGACGTTCTCCGCGCCGGGGACATGGTGATCACCGTGTGCGACCGCGCGCACGAGGAACTGCCCACCGACCCACCCCACGCGCACTGGTCGATCGCCGATCCCGCACGGGCCGGCACCGACGAAGCGTTCGACGCCGCGTTCCGCGAGCTGACCGACCGCGTCGGGCGACTCGCTCCCACCGCTCGACCGGCCCAGTCCGACCCGGCCCAGTCCGACCCAGCCCAGTCCGACCCGGCCCAGTCCGACCCAGTGCAGTCCACCCGCCGATGGAGGCAGAAATGACCAGCACCTGGCACCGCGACACCCTTTCCATCGACCAGAAACTCGCGCTGAAGACAGCGGCCGGCAACCTCGGCCGGGAGTTCGACGGGATCTTCGGCGTGGAAACGATCGAGCGTTTCCTGCACTCCTCCTACGACGATTTCGCCGGCCGCGCCGTCATCATGAACTACCTCCCCCTGCTGGCCGAGCGCTTCGCCCGCCAGCGCCTGCGCGCACTGGCCAAGGTAGAGGGCAAGGCCCTGACCGGAACCCCCGTCGTACTGTTCCTGTGCACCCACAACGCCGGGCGCTCCCAGATGGCGCTCGGGTTCTTCACCCACCTCGCCGGCGACCGGGCTCTCGCGTGGTCGGGCGGCTCCGAACCCGCGGGCACCATCAACCCGGCCGCTATCGAGGCGATGGCGGAACGCGGCATCGACATCTCGGGCGAGTACCCCAAGCCCTGGACCGACGAGATCGTCCGCGCCGCCGACGTCGTGATCACCATGGGCTGCGGCGACGCCTGCCCGGTCTTCCCCGGGCGCCGCTACGAGGAATGGGTCCTCGACGACCCCGCCGGCAAGACCATCGACGAGATCCGCCCGGTCCGCGACCAGATCGAACACCGCGTGCGTAACCTGCTCACCGAGATCACCGCTCCGGGGCCCGTCTGAACAGGCCACCCGAGGGAGCAGAACGAGCAGCACCGGACGTCTCAGCCGTGGGAGAGGTAGCCGGTGGCGAGTTCCGCGATCTCGGACGCTGCGTGCTCGATGCTGTCGCCGGGCCGGACAATGTGGCTGAGGGCGAGCCGGACGGTGGCCTTGGCGGCGAGCCGGGTCCGACGTGGGGCCAGTTCGGGCCAGCGTTCCAGGGTGGCCGCGGTCATCCGTTCGGTGGCGTAGTCGATGACCGCGGTGCCCTCGCTGGTGAGCAAGGGTAGGAAGTCCACGCTCGCGTCCCCGGTGAGCACTGAGGTGAGCAGCGGGTCGGACGCTGCGGCGCGCAGTGCCGAGAGCGTGGCCTGTTCCCAGCCGGTACGCAGATCCGTCGAGGTGGTGAGCACGGACCGGACATCGTCGAGGAACCGTGCGGTGACCCGCAGGATGAGCGCCTCGGCCAGGCTGGCCTTGCTGCCGAATTCGTTGTACACGGTCCGGCGGCTCACCCCGGCCTGCTCGGCGATCGCTTGCATGCGCAGGCCCCGCCACCCGCCCCTGGACACCTCTGCCCCAGCGGCGTCGAGCAACTCCTCGCGCAGTTGGACGCGTACCCGCTCGGTGAAGGTCGGCAACATGACCACAGTGTGCACGGAAGGCCGACTCAGGAGCAATGTCTGCACGGACCTGCGATCAACGCCCATGTAGTGCACAGAATCTTTTTCTTGTGCACTACTCGCACTCTGTGGCATCATCTGTGCACCACCACGACGACCGATGGGGGCTCGACGATGAGCGACACCGGAGTGTTCGAGGGCCAGGGAACCGGCCTCACCCAGCACGCGAGCGGAGATCCGGACCGGCCGCACGACGAGATCAATATTTCGGCGAAGGCGTTCTGGTCGACCACCGCCGACGAGCGGGAGAAGACCTTCGCGATGCTGCGCGGGGAGCGACCGATCACCTGGCAGCCGCCGTTGGAGGACAATCTGCTGCCGGTCGCGGATGACTACGGCTACTGGGCGGTCACCACGCACCGCCACCTGGTCGAGGTCACCAAGCGTCCGGACGATTTCCTGTCCGGTCCGGGCATCGTCGGGGACAACATGCCCACCGAGATGCTGGAGGCCGCGCAATCGATCATCGCAATGGATGCGCCCCGGCACACCAAGCTGCGCCGCTTGATGTCGGCGGCGTTCACTCCGAAGCAGATGCGCCGCATCGAGGACCGGATCAAGGCCAACGCGACCAAGGTCGTGGACAACCTGATCGAGCAGGCACGCAGGTCACCGGACGGCTGGGTGGACTGGGTGGCCGAGTGCGGTTCGCTGCTGCCGATGCACAACTTCAACGACATGATGGGGGTGCCCGAGGGGGAGCGTGAGCGCACCAGCCATGAGATGACGGTGTTCATGTCCTGGGGCGACGACGAGGTCTCCGGGGCCACCCTCGAGCAGAAGTTCGCCACCATGCTCGGTTCGCTGACCTACATGCACGAGCTGTCGGCGCGCACGGTGGCCGAGCGTCGGGAGAATCCGAAGGACGACCTGTTCACCTCGCTGGCCCAGGCGGAGGTGGACGGTGAGCGGCTGACCGACCACGAGATCGGCTCGTTCTTCGTACTGCTGACCATCGCCGGCAACGACACCACCCGCCAGTCCTTGGCCCACGGCGTGCGGGCCCTGACCACCCACCCCGAACAGCGGGCCTGGCTGGTCGGGGACCTCGAGGGCCGGGTGGGCACGGCCGTCGAGGAGATGGTGCGGTGGGCGACGCCGATCATGACCTTCCGGCGGACCGCCTCGCGGGACTGCGAGCTGGACGGTGTGCGGATCACCAGGGGCGACAAGCTGATCATGTTCTACAGCTCCGCCAATCGCGACGAGCAGGCCATCGAGCGGCCGCACGAGCTGGATCTCTCGCGGCATCCGAACCCGCACGTCTCCTTCGGCGGGGGCGGCATCCACCACTGCCTGGGCAACCAGCTGGCCCGCTTCCAGCTACGGGCGTTGTTCGTGGAGCTGCTGACCCGTTGCCCGGATGTCGTGGCCGGGGAGCCTGAGCTGTCCCCGGGCAGCTTCTTCCACGTGGTCAAGCGCATGCCCTGCCGCCCGCTCCCGCGCTGAGGAAGGCCGGTCATGGACGTCGACCAGCCCCACGGCCCCGGCCGAGACACGAGAGGAGTACGCCCGCCCGTGAACAGCAGAGCCAGTACCCGCAGGGTCAGCTTGTTGGATTCGGTCTTCCTGTACGGCGAGACCCCCAGCACGATGATGCACGTCGCCAGCCTGCTGCGGTTCGCCCCGACCTCGGACGCCCACGAGCGGCTGCGCCGCCTGACCGAGGACGTCCACCGGGAATCGGTGGTGTACAGCCCATGGAACCGAAAGCTGCGACACCCGGCCGCGCTCACCACC
The DNA here is from genome assembly GCA_029263115.1 of Pseudonocardia sp. Classification (GTDB taxonomy): domain Bacteria; phylum Actinomycetota; class Actinomycetes; order Mycobacteriales; family Pseudonocardiaceae; genus Pseudonocardia. Next base: position 36,636 of record JAJCYC010000032.1, read on the forward strand.
CCGCTGCAAGGCTGGGCGGTGGACGAGGGCATCGACCTCGACTACCACCTGCGGCGCTCCGCCCTGCCCGGCCCCGGGGACGAACGCGAACTCGGGATCCTGGTGTCCCGGCTGCACAGCAACCCGCTCGACCTCAGCCGCCCGCCATGGGAGATGCATGTCATCGAGGGTCTGGAGGACGGCGGGTTCGCCGTCTACATCAAGGTCCACCACGCCCTCGTGGACGGCTACACCGGCACGAAGCTCATCGCGCGGGGACTGTCGACCGACCCGGACGACCGCGCGACACCACCCATGTTCGCGGTCCCGCCCAGGACCCGCCGGCGACCGCCGACCGAACCCGGCAACCCCCTGACCAACGCGCTCGAGCAGCTCACAGGGGCGGCCCGAGGTGTGGGTGCCGGGGTAACCGCGGCCTATCAGCTGGGCTCGGCGCTGGGCAGACACGTCGTCCACCGGGGAGCGGGCGAGGCGCTGGTCGGTCCCGGTCAGGCACCGAACACGATCCTCAACCGCCGGATCGGCCGCAACCGCCGCTTCGCCACCCAGCAGTTCTCCCTACCCACGATCAAGGGTGTGGGCAAGGCGCGCGGCGCGACGGTCAACGACGTCTGCCTGGCCGTCCTGGGCGGTGGGCTGCGGCGGTTCCTCGACGAGGCCGGCGAGCTGCCGGGGAAGCCGCTGATCGCGTTCGTCCCGGTCAACGTGCGACCGAAGGACGACCCCGGTGGCGGTAACTCGGTCGGCGCCATCCTCGCCACGATGGGCACCGACATCGACGACCCCGTGCAGCGGCTGCGCACCGTGACCGCCTCCACCCGCGCGGCCAAGGCACAGCTGGAGGGAATGTCGCAGGCCGCGATGGTCGCCTACGGCGCCGCGATCCTGTCACCGCTGGGGCTGCAGGCCGGCCTGGCCTACACGGGCCTGCCGTCCCCGCTGCCGCTGACCTTCAACGTCATCGTCTCGAACGTCCCGGGCCCGAAGCAGGACTGCTACTTCCGGGGCAGCCGCCTGCAGGCGATGCACCCGGTGTCGATCCCGATCCACGGCGCGGGACTGAACGTGACGATGATGAGCTACGCCGACACGCTCAACTTCGGCTTCGTCGGCGACCGCGACGCGGTTCCGCACCTGCAACGTCTGGCCGTCTACACCGACGACGCCTTCACCGCACTCCGTACGGCCCTCGGGTTCTAGCCCGGGGATCACTTTTCCCGGGCGGTCGCGCTCGAGGCGGACGTCACCGACATGGCCGCTCTCGAGCGTGCCGCCCACGCGACCGCGGACGCCTTCGGCGGAATCGACCTCGTCGTGGCCAACGCCGGCATCGCGCCGCCATCGGGCACCATCCGGACGATCGACCCGGCGGCGTTCGAGCGCACGATCGAGGTCAACCTCCTCCTCGGCCAGTGGCGCACCATCAGAGCGACCCTGCCCGACATCGTGGAGAGCCAGGGCCACATCCTGGTCGTCGCCTCGATCTACGCGTTCATGAACGGGGCGCTCAACGCCTCCTACGCCGCGAGCAAGGCCGGCGTTGAGCAACTCGTCCGGGCCCTGCGGGTCGAACTCGCCCCCACCGGCGCCACGGCCGGGGTCGCCTACCTCGGCTTCATCCAGACCGACCTCGCCGCCGAAGTGTTCGCCCAGGACCAGGTCGCCCAGGCCCGCAACGCCCTACCGGCGTTCGTCACCCGACCCATCGGAGTGCCTGACGCCGGGAAAGCGCTGATCAACGGCCTGGAACGGCGAGCGGCGAGAGTGTGTGCGCCGGCTTGGGTGTCACCCATGCTGCACCTGCGCGGCACGCTGACGAACGCCATGGACGAGGTGCTCATCCGTAACCGCGCCCCGGCCGCGGCGATCACCCAGGCCGAACAGAACCGCCGATGAACCCGACCGGACCAGGAGGCCGCACGTGACCACGAATCGGCAGGAACGACTCGATCATGGTGATGGACAAGGTCCTGGACTCCCACCCAGCCGGCGACCACACGCTGCATGTCGGCCGGGTCGACGAGCTGTGGTCCTGCCACGGTGATCCGCTGGTGTTCTTCACCGGCACCTTCCGCGCCCTGGAGATCGTGCGGGAGGACGCCCCATGGGGGGTTCTAGAGACGCCCGGTTGCCCGGTGGCGCGCGACTTCGACCCGTTCGACGGGACGCCGCAGCAGTTCTTCGCCAGGTCGCGTCGGGAGACCCCGGTCTTCTGGCACGACGACATCCGCACCTACATGCCCACGAAATACGACGACTGCCGCCTGCTGCTCGGCGACCGCAGCGCCACCCGCGTGGCCCGGATGGCCACCGAGGTCGGCGTACCCCCGCTCGGCCCGTCGTCGGCAGATGAGCGGAACAGTCAGGTTCGGGGACCTGGCAGGCTGAGCACATGACTACCTTGTCCCCCGGGCCGCATCCGGTGATCCTGGGCGGCCGGGCCCTGCCGCTGGTCAGCCCCGCCCGGGTCTACCTGTGCGGGATCACCCCGTACGACGTCACCCACCTCGGTCACGCCGCCACCTTCGTCTGGGCCGATGCGGCCACCTCGATCATGGGGCTGGCCGGCGCCGAGGCGGTGGTGTGCCGCAACGTCACCGACATCGACGACGTGCTCACCCGGGCCGCCGCCGAGCGCGGCCGCGCCTATGACGAGTTCGCGGCCACCCAGGAGTACCTCTTCGAGCGGGACATGGCCGCTCTTCGGGTACGGCGCCCCACACACAACCCCCGCGCGCGCCACTTCGTCGACCACGTGATCCAGCTGGCAGCGGCGCTCCTGGAGACCGGTCACGGCTACCAGCGGGACGGCCAGGTCTACTTCCGCGGCTTCCCGGCAATCCCGGGCGGCGCTCCCGCGCTGGACCAGGAGCACGGCGAACTCACCGAGGGCCCCGAACGCGCGGAGCCCTACGACGTGGCGGTGTGGCGTGCCTCCGGCCCGGACGACCCCGGGTGGCCCAGCCCGTGGGGCCGGGGACGGCCCGGCTGGCACGCGGAATGCGCCGCGATCGCGATGAGCGTGCTCGGTTCGACGGTCGACCTCGTCGTCGGCGGCGCCGATCTGACCTTTCCGCACCACGTCTACCAGGCCGCCCTGGTCGAGGCGGCAACCGGTGCGCGCCCGTTCTCCCGAGCCCAGCTCTCGATCGGCACCGTCGAGATCGGCGGGCAGAAGATGGCCAAGTCGACCGGCAACCTCGTCCTGGTCAGCGACCTGCTCAAGGAGCACTCCCCGGCGGCGGTACGCCTGCTGCTGCTCGACCGGGACTGGCGGCAGGCCTGGTCCTACCGACCCGAGGACCTGCGCACCGCCGCGCAGAGACTGGAACGGCTCTACTCCGCGGGCGGACGCCACACCGACCCACCAGCCGCGACGGACGCCGTGCGATCGGCACTCCTGACCGAGCTCGACGTCCCGGCGGCACTGGACATCGCCGAGGAGGCCGGCGGCGAGGCCGCGCGCCTGGTCATGCACACGCTGGCGCTGAGGTAGCGGTCAGCAGAAAGGCCAGCACAAGTTCGTGGGCGTCTGCCAGCCGAGGGGCTGGCGGGACGGGCGAGGCAGACGCCGCCGCGGCCTGTTCTGACCCGAATCAACTACTCGCGGATTCGGGTCTGAGGCCCGTCCGGCTTCGATAATGTGACGGGCCGCCGTCGGTGAGGGAGGTGCGGGATGCTCCAGACCGTTCAGAAGATCGGACCCGTGCTGGATCTGTTCACCGTGGAACGCCCGGAGTGGGGCGTCTCGGAGGTCGCCGAAGCCGTCGGCATGCCCCGCTCCAGCGCCCACGCGCTGCTGTCCAGCCTGGCCGAGACGGGACTGTTGCAGTGCCGGGCCCGCGGCCGCTACCGGGTCGGCTGGCGGGTGGTCGAGCTCGGCGAGACGCTGCGCGGCTCCGCGAACGTGCGGACCATCGCCTACCCGGTGCTCGAGCAGCTCGTCGACGAGTACGGCGAGACGTCACACCTGGCCATCATGGAACGCTCCCGGGTGCTCTACATCGACAAGATCATCGGAACGCACATGGTGACCGTGGTCGGGGCGCGGATCGGGGCGCAGCTGGAGCCGCACTGCAGCGCGGTCGGCAAGGTCCTCCTCGCCTACCGGCACGCCGACGAGGTGCGGCGCATCCTGGGCGACCGACCACTGCGGCGGTTCACCGGAACCACGATCACCGACGTGGACGCGCTGCTCGCCGAGCTGGTGGAGGTGCGCCAGGCCGGGGTCGGCTACGACGCCGGCGAGGCGATCTCCGAGGTGCACTGCGTCGCCGCGCCGGTCCGCGACGAGATGGGCGTCGTCATCGCCGCGGTCAGCATGACCGTTCCGGTCAACCGGTTCGCCAGGTCCCGCGCGGAGTTCAGCCAGGCCGTACGCACGGCGGCCACGGAGATCTCGACCCGGCTCGCGGCCGCCGGCGACCTGCCGCCCCCGCCGCCCCTGGACGACCCGACAAACGGGAGCGCCCGACCGACGGGGCTGGCCGCCACCCGTGCTCGCTGAGCGCATTCGGCCAATCCGAATGCTCGCCGTGTGGCGGTACGCACCATCCGGCCACCACGAAGAACCGCCCCGATCCTCCCGGCCACGTGGTGAGCTGGCACCGAGCGACGACGCGGAAGGGAGACCGACCGGTGACCAGCCACCGTGTCATCGTGGACGTCCCCGGCCGCGAGCCCGGGCACATCTCCTGCCCGCGCGGAACCAGCGTACTGCGCGCCATGGTGGCCGCCGGGCTGCGCCACCTCCCGGTGGGTTGCCGCTCCGGCGGGTGCGGCGTCTGCCGGATCCGGGTCGAGCACGGCGAGTACACCCTCGGCCGGATGAGCGCCACCCAGGTCGACGACACCGCCGCGGCCCAGGGCGTCGCGCTGGCCTGTCAGCTGTTCCCGACCAGCGATCTACGCATCACACCCCTGCGTCCCACCGAAGCGACCACCCCACCAGAGGAGAATCCGTGACCATCAGCGGCGTCATGCGAACCGGCGAAGTCTGCATCCGGGTGATGGACCTCGACGCCGCCCGCGAGCACTACGGCGAGCGGGTCGGGTTGATCGAGACGCTTCGCGACGAGGACGGCACCACCTACTACAAGGCGTGGGACGAGCACGACCTCTACAGCCTGGTGATCCGCCCCGCCGACCACCCGGGCATCGAGCACGTCGCGTTCAAGGCCGTCGACGACGCCACGCTCACCGAGGTCGCCGCGAAGCTCGACGCGCTGGGGTTCCCGACCACCGAGCTGCCGGCCGAGACCATGCCCCGCAGCGGTCGCCGCTTCCGGTTCACCCTGGCCACCGGCCACGAGGCGCACCTCTACGCCGAGAAGGAACAGTGCGGCAACGGCATGCCGCTGCGCAACCCGGGCACGATTCCCCCACCCGGGACCGTCCGCGGCATGCGGGTCGTCCGGCTGGACCACTGCCTGCTCGGCGGCGGCGACATCGACGGCAACATCCCGGTCTTCAAGGACGCCTTCGGTTGGAGCCTCAGCGAGAAGCTGATCGACCACGAGACCGAGATGACCCTGGCGATGTTCTGGACCGGGTCGAACACGCCGCACGACATCGCGTTCGTCCGCCAGCCCGACGACAACCGTTTCCACCACGCGTCGTTCCTGCTGGAGTCGGTCAACGACGTCTACCATGCCGCCGATCTGATGGGTTACTACGACATCCCCGTCGACGTCGGCCCGACCCGGCACGGCATCACCCGCGGCGCGACCATCTACTTCTTCGACCCCTCGGGCAACCGCAACGAGGTCTTCACCGACGGCTACTTGCACTACCCCGACACCCCGACCCTGGTGTGGGACACCAGCAAGCTCGGCCAGGCCACGTTCTCCCAGGACAACACGCCCCGGCAGAGCTTCCTCGAGGTCCTCACCTAGACCTGTGTCCGTACCGTCGGCCGTCGTCTCGCGGGACCTCGACGAGGCCCGCGAGATCGGCGGGTCGGTGTACTTCCCGCACCGGCTCACCTGCACCGGCGACAGCTCGGCCTTCGCCATGCAACTCCAGAGCCTGACCGTCGGACCGCTGATGGTGGGCGTGCTCAGCTACGACGTCGAGGTACACATCGAGACGACGCGCGAGCTGGACACCGCCTACGAGATCAACGTGCCGCTGGCCGGCGACCTGGACTGCTGGGTGGGCGGCCACCACACGGTCGGCAGCCCGAGCCGGGCCGTGGTGAACGGTCCGCACCGCACGTCGACGCTGCACGGCTTCGGCCGTGGCCGGCCGCTGTTCGGGCTGAAGGTGCAACGGGCCGCGCTGGAGACCCAGTACCGGGCGCTGCACGGATATCCGGCCCGCGGTCCGGTCGACCTGCGGCCGACGATCGAGCTGGACCGGGATCGGGGACGGCAGTGGTGGGCCCTGGCCCGGACGTTGCTGGACGCCGTCGAGCAGCCCGACGGGCTGTTGAGCACACCGATGGTGGCCCGGCCGCTGGTGGACAGCATCCTGCGCGGGCTGCTGGTGGTCGCCGGTGACAGCGCCGAAGCCGGGCCCGAGGCGGCCTGCCCGGCCACCCTCCGCACCGCCATCGAGTTCCTCCGGGCGCACGCATCCGAGCCGCTGACGGTGTCGGACATCGCCACCGCCGGCGGGTGCTGCGTGCGCGCGTTGCAGGACGGGTTCCGACGCCACCTCAGTACGACACCGATGGCCTACCTGCACCAGGTGCGCCTGGCAGGGGCGTACGCCGACCTGCTGAACGCCGATCCCCACCGCGAGACGGTGAACGACGTCTGTTGGCGGTGGGGATTCACCCACGCCGGCCGATTCGCCTCGACCTACCGCCGCCGCTACGGCACCCGCCCCTCACACACCCTCCGCACCCACCCCCCGACCCAAGCCGAGCCCAAGCCGAGCCCGGGGTGAATGAGCGGGCTCATTCACCCCCAAGTCGGGCCACGCACGTCCAATGCGCCCGCTCATTGCCCATGAGATGACGTGCGCGATGTGGATATCACGTGGGTTCGGCGGGTTTTAGCGTTGGGGGATGACCACTGCGGAGCGTCCGGTTGGCGAGATCGGGGAGAACGGTTCCATCTGCGACATCTGGGACCCGCTGAACCCGCACACCATGTACGACTTCTACACCCGCGCCCGCGCCGAGCAGCCGGTGTTCCACAACCCGCGCCTGGGGTTCTGGGTGGTAACCCGCTACGCCGACATCGACGAGATCGAGAACCTCACCGGCGGCGACACCGTCTCCGCGAACGGCGCCCTGAACCTGATCAGGCCGCCGTGCCCGGCGGCGCTGGAGGTCATCGTCGAGGCCGGGATCAAGGTCGACAACAGCATCGTCGACGAGGACCCGCCCGACCACGCCCCGAAACGCAACGCGCTGCGTGAGCGGCTGCACGGCAAGATCGTGCAGACCTACGAGCCGCAGATCCGCGAGCTGGTCACCCGCAAGCTGGACGGGATCGTCGCTCGCGGCGAAGCCGACCTGGTCCGCGACTACGTCCACGAGATCCCGGCCTGGGTCATCTTCCAGCTGATGGGCGTACCCGAGGCGGACATGGAGATGGTCCGCGAGTACGCCAAGGGCAACGGGAAGTTCGGCTTCGGCATCCCCACCGACGCCGAGCAGGTCGAGGACGCCCAGGGCATCGCCAAGTACTGGGAGTACGCCAAACGCCACGTCGACGCCCGCCTGGACGACCCGGGCGAGGGCATCATGAGCCACTACATCCAGCGGCTGCGCGAGTTCGAGGACGGACGGCTGTTCTCCGTGCAGGACTGCTACACGGTCATGCTGCAACTGCTGTTCGCCGGCCACGAGACCACCACGAACTCGGCCGGCAACGCCTTCCGCGCGCTGCTGGAGCACCGCGACCAGTGGGACGCGGTCTGCGCCGACCCGTCGCTGATCCCGGCGGCCGTCGACGAGTGCCTGCGCTTCGCCACCCCTGTCCCGCATTGGCGGCGTACGACCCTGAAGCCGCTGACCGTCGGCGATGTGGTCATTCCCGCCGGCGAGACCGTGATGATCGCGCTGGCCTCCGGCAACCACGACGAGCACGTCTTCCCGCACGGCGACCAGCTCGACATCCACCGGGCGAACGCCCGCAAGCACCTGGCGTTCGGCCGCGGCCGGCACCGCTGCCTCGGCGAACAGCTCGCACTCCTGGAGCTCAAGGTCATCCTCGAGGAGCTGACCCGGAGACTCCCGCACGTACAGCTGGTCCCCGACCAGGAGTGGATCTACAACCCCAACGTCTCCCACCGGGGCGTCGAGCACGTCCTGGTCACCTGGGACCCCTCGACGAACCCGGACCCGGCGGACCGGCCCTGAGCACCATTGGCGGCACGAGAGATTCGTTCGCCCAAGCACAACCGGAGTCGGAGCGATCTCTTTCGTCTCACGGGGATCGACGAGTTGCTATTTCACCGATGCCTTCGCTGGTCAAGCTGGTGGACACGCCAGAAATCGACCCTGACCCCCGCCTTGACAATCCCCAGTGCTGCTCGGCGGCGGTGAACACACCCCGGATCGCGAAGTGGATCCTGCGGATGTTGCTCCGGACAACGGCTTGCACCGGCAGGGAGGGCGCACCTCTTCCACACACCCGGCTTCCGCGCACTCGTGAACCTCGTCGGCCCATAGCCCAGACTGGATAATCACCCGGACATCCAGACGGGGACCGGGACGACGGGTCAGTCCGCGGATCCAGGTTTAGGGCGGACCCGGTCCGGCGGCGGAGTCAGTTGTCGGCCCCGCCGGCCAGTAGTGGCTCGATGTGGAGCCTCGGGTTCGTCGCCTGCACCGACCGCAGACGATGGATATGTGGGAAGAGGGCTAGGAGCGCCCCGTCAGCGATACGGGTGAGGACTTCGACTCCCGGTTGGCGATCCAGCACCTGGGCACTTGCGGCGTCGGTCAGGCGGGCCAGGCTGTATTCGAGGTGCTCGAACGTGACGGGCGCGCTGAACTCGGCTTCCAGGCGCGCCGCGGCGACGTCGAACTGCAGCGGGCCGACCGCGGCGAACACCGGCGCCTGCTCGCCTCGGCGGTCGGACACCAGGATCTGGATCACGCCCTCGCGATCGAGCTGCGCCACGCCCTTGCGGAACTGCTTGGTCTTGGACATGTCCGCGACACGGGCCACCGCGAAGTGTTCCGGGGAGAAGCTCGGGATGGCCGGAAACCGCACCCGGGGCCCGGCGTACAGGGTGTCCCCCGGGCGGAGGGATGAGGCGTTGACCAGGCCCACTATGTCGCCCGGAAAGGCCTCGTCGAGGCTGTTGCGTTGGCGTCCGAACAAGGACTGGGCGTACTTGGTTGCGAACGGGCGGTCGGTGGCGGCATGAGTAAGGACCATGCCGCGTTCGAATCTGCCCGAGCAGACTCGCACGAACGCCACCCGGTCGTTGTGCGCCCGATCCATCGAGGACTGCACCTTGAACACGAGCCCGGAGAAGGGCCCTCCGACCGCGCGCGGTCGCCCACCATCGTCGAGGCGCGCGGATGGCGCCGGGGCCAGGTCCACCAGGGCGTCCAGCAATCGACGGACCCCGATGTTCGGTAGGGCGGCCCCGAACATCACCGGTGTCGCCGTGGCGGAGGCGAACGCCTCGGGGTCGAACTGCGCGCCGATCTCGTCGAGCAGCGCGAGCTCGTCCTGGGCACTTGCCCAGTCGGCGCCCGCACACTGCTCGGCCTCCTCGCGGGTGAGCGGATACTCGAGGGCCGCGGTCGCACCGCCGGGCGCCCGCTCGAAACGGGTCATCACGCCGGTCGCCCGGTCGATGAGCCCGTGAAGCTGCCCCGCTGGTCCGACCGGCCAGGTCAGCGGCATCGGGCGCAAGCCGATGGTCTGTTCGACCTCATCGAGCAGCTCCAGCGCCTCCCGTCCGGGTCGGTCCCACTTGTTGACGAAGGTCAACACCGGAATCCCGCGCGAACGGCAGACCTCGAACAGCTTGAGCGTCTGCGCTTCGAGACCCTTCGCCGCGTCGAGCAACATCACCGCCGCATCCACCGCCGCGAGTACCCGGTAGGTGTCCTCGGAGAAGTCGCCGTGGCCGGGAGTGTCGAGAAGGTTGATCACACAGCCGCGATAGTCGAACCGCAGGACCGCGGAGGTGACCGAGATGCCCCGCTTCTGCTCGATATCCATCCAGTCCGAGGTCACTCCCTTACGGCCGGCCTTCCCGTGGACCGCACCGGCCTCGGCGACTGCGTGAGCGTGCAGGGCCAGCGCCTCGGTCAGGGTCGACTTGCCCGCATCAGGGTGGCTGATCACGGCGAACGTCCTCCGGCGGGCCGCCTGCAGCTCCGGCGCCTCGGCGACGGACGAGTCGTTCACCGGAGCGGCGGCGTTCATCGGGACCCGCCCCGGGAGTCGAGCGGGCCGTCGACCGACGCCGGCGCCCGCAATAGCTGTGCGAAGTCTTCCGTGCGGTGCAGTTGCTCGCGCAGGGTGGCGATCCGGGCGTCGACGATGACCTGGAACATGCTCAACCGGTCGCGCAGCTCGCCGATGCGTTCGGCGTCGCCGTCGGATGCGGCGGCCAGCTCCTCGACGGTGGTCAGCAGGTCGCGCATCTGCTCGAGGGAGAACTCCAGCGGCTTCATCTGCTTGATCAGGCGCAGTCGCTGGATGTCGCGCTCGGGGTAGAGCCGGAAACCGCCCGGTGAGCGCTCCGTCGGCGCGACCAGGCCGACCTCCTCGTAGTACCGGATGGTCCGCAACGACAGACCCACCCGCTCGGCCACCACACCGATCTGCATCAGCTCACCGCTCAGGGTGCCCACCTCTGCATCCTCCACCAGGCATTCCTGCCACTCGGTGCCCTCGGCCGGGGTCATCGACGAAAACTCTTCCCTAACGTTAAAGTACTGTACCTCTCCAAGGCGAGACGAGGGACGCCGGGTCGCTCGTGTGGAGCCGAACCTCGCCGCGCCCGGGCGGCAGCCGTCTCCAGGCACCGCCGGGCCGGCGGGCGGGGTCCGTTGTCGTCGACGCCCCAGCGCTACGGAAGGAATCGATTGTGAGCACCTCCGCGGATGTCGTCACCGAGTACTGGCAGGACAAGGCTCGCGGTCTGCTGCTGGGCTGCCTGTGTGGAGATGGCCTCGCCAACCGCCTCGCCGGCGACCCCGCCCCCGATACCTCCGGGAACGGGGGGCGAAGCAGCTTGCATTACACCCTCACGGGGGCACTCGCCCTCGCCGAGGCCGACTTCATCGGCACACACGGACCGCTGCACGAGTCCGATCAGGAAAGCCTGGCCATCGCGCTGGGCCATACTTGGTGGCGCAACCGACATCGCTCCCATCGGGGGCGCGCGGCGGGGGTCCTGCAGGCGGTGCTCGAGGGCACGTCCTGGCGTGAGGCGCGATCAGTGGGCGATCAACCCGGTATCGATGACACGCCAGCCGCCGTCGCCGGGGTAGCCGCACTGTCCGCGATCGGTGAACGAACCTCCGCCGCCTTGAAGTCGGCGGCGGCGGGCGCGGCGGTCCTGCATCCGAACCCGCTCGCTCGGGAGACCGCCAGATGCCACGTTTCGGCGGTCGCGCTCGCCCTACGGAGTACGCCGGGGCGCGACCTGCCCATGGCCCAGTTCCTTCCTCGCGTGACAGAGGTGTGCGGGCCGAGGCTGCGCGCCCGGCTCTCCATGGTTCGGCAGCTGCACCAGGACGCACGTCCGTCCGATGTCGCAAGCAGCTTCGGCACCAGCGGCTGTGCCGTCGACTCCGTGCCCTCGGCGCTGGCGGCATTCCTGCGTCATCCGGACGATCCGCGACAGGCCCTGGACTTCGCGTGTCGAATCGGTAGCCAGTCCACCGGTGTTGCGGCCATGACCGGCGCCCTCATCGGGGCACGACATGGTGCCTGCGGCCTCCCCGTCGACTGGGTGGATGCCGTCGAGCACAGCGAGAAGATCAAGCGCATCGCCGATGACAACGTCCGGCGGTACCGCTCCGAGGTGGCCAAGTGACCAGCGGAGGGCTTCGGGCGCTCTGACTTCCAGGATGATGCGTTCAGCGCGGGTGGGCGCTGCCACGGCGTGCCGGCAGCAACAGCGCGATCGCGGCGGTCAGAGCGAGCAGGATCGCCATGGCAAGGAATGCGTGGCGGTAGCCCGCGATCGGGTCGGTGGACGCGCCGGGCGGGGCGGCGGTGAGGGCGACGAGGGCGCTCGGTCCCACCGCCCCGCCCGCCTGTTTGGCGGTGTTCATCAGCCCGGACGCGGCTCCGGCGTCACCTGCGGCCGTTCCTCCGACGACGATGCCGGTCAGTGGGGTGATGAACAGCCCGCCCCCGACGGCGATGAGGACGGCGGGACCGAGAACGCCGTCCAGATAGGTGCTCTGCGCGGTGACCAGGCTCTGCCAGCAGAAACCGCAGGCGGCGAGCAGTCCGCCCGCGACGACCAGCGCGCGGTGGCTGACCCGACGCATCAGCCTGGGCGTGACCCAGAGACCCACGGCGATGCTCAGCAGAGTGTGCGGCAGGAAGCCGAGTCCGGCGCGAACCGCGTTGAAGTGCAGCTCTTCCTGCATGTACAGGGTCAGGAAGTACCACATGGGCACCTGGAAACTGGCTCCGGCCAGCAGCATCGCGAGGTTTCCCAACCGGACCGGTCGGCTGGCCAGCAGAGCCGGTGGGAGCAGGGGGAAGCGAGCGCATCGGGTCTCGATCAGGGCGAACAGGCCGAGCCCGAGCACGGCCACACACACTGGGGCCAACGTTTCCGAGCTGCTCCAGCCCTCGACGGGTGCTCGGGCTGTGCCGTAGGCCAGCGCGACGAGCCCGGTGGTCACCGCGAGGGCTCCGGGCAGGTCCAGGCGGGCCAGGCTCGCGCGACTGTCCGTTCCCGGCAGCCGCCGCAGTGCCATGGTCATCGCTACGACGCCGATCGGCACGTTGATCAGCAGGACTGCTCGCCAGGTGGCGAACTCGGTGAGGACGCCTCCGAGCAGGTTGCCGCCCGCCCCGCCGGCGATGCTGGTCGCGGTCCAGATGGCCAGGGCCCGGGTGCGGGCCGCGCCTTCGGGATGGCTTGTGGTCAACAGGGTCAAGGTGACCGGAGCGAGCGCGGCCGCGGCTAGGCCCTGCGCCGCTCGGGCGGCCACCAGCGTCGTCGCGTCGCCGGCCAGCCCGCCGACCAGACTCGCCGCGACGAATGACGCCAGACCGAGCAGGAGGATCCGCCGGCGGCCCCACACATCTGCCAGGCGGCCGCCCACCAGGAGAAATCCGCCGAAGGCGAGCGTGTAGGCGTTCGTCACCCAGTGCAGTTTGAGCGGGTCGAACTCGAGCGCGCGCTGGATCGTCGGCAGGGCGACGTTGAGCACCGAGACGTCCAGCACGACCATCAGTTGCCCGATGCACGCCACCGCGAGCACCGACCGTGACCTCGGTACGGGCTGTGTCGTTCGCGAGGCCATCCGTCTCCTCCCGGCCGGGCTCCCAATACCAAATCAATGTAACCACATTGCTAAGATGCTGGGGTGAGGAGCCGAGCCAGGGGGTTAGGCGCTGCCCACGATCAGCGCAGGACCTCGATCGCGGACGCGGTACTGGCGATCGTGGCCGAGCGGGGTCTGGGCGCGGTGTCGCTCGCTGCGGTCGCAGCGCAGGCCGGGGTGTCCGGCGGCCGGGTGCAGCACTACTTCCGCACCAAGCAGGAGCTGATCGAAGCCGCCTTCGAGCGGGCCAACCAGTTAGCCACCGCCCGCATCGAGGCCCACTCCGGGATCGACGACCCTGGCGTTCTGCTACGTGTGGTGCTCACCCAGTTGATTCCGCACGACGCGGTGACGGAGTTGCACATGCGGGTACGCCAGTCGTTCACCGCGCTCGGCCTGGCCGACGACGCGATCGCCGCCCGTCTTCGTTCGCAGTATGCGGACCTGCACCGTCGGCTGGCCGAACTGATCGCCGCCGAGCAGGCCGGCGGGTGCATCTCGGCCGGCACCGATCCCCACGCCGCGGCGGCCTCATTGGTCGCGTTGGCCGAGGGGCTGGCCTACTACGTGTTGATCGGGGTGACGCCCGCCAAGCGTGCCCACGAGGCCGTGCTCACCGCGCTCGAACGGCTGCACCACGCGGGATAGCGCTCCTTCTCACCGGTGCGCCGCCAGCCGGCATCACTCAATAGCCGAGGTACACCGTATTGGCCGAACGGCCGCCGGTGAGAGGGTTCGGGAACGTGATCACCTGTGCCTCCGTACGGCCGAAGACCCCGGACAGCACAGCGCGGAACTGCTCATCGGGTGGATCGTCGGACCACAGCGCGAAGACGCCGCCCGGGAGCAGTTGGCGGGCAAGGCGACCGAGGCCCGCGGCGGTGTAGAAGGGGGCGTGGCTCGGGTACAGAAGGTGCCGGGGTGTGTGGTCGATATCTACGATGATGGCGTCGAACCGCCGTCCCGGTGCTCCCGGGTCGAGCCCGGCGTCGGCGTCAACCAGCGCGAAGAAGTCGCCCTCGCACAACCGGGTGCGGGTGTCGGCGGCGAGACCCTCGGTCTCCGGCAACAGTCCGCGTTGATGCCAGTTGATCACCTCGTCGAGTGCCTCCACCACGACCAGCGAACGAACACGAGGATCGTCCAGTACCGCTTTCGCGGTGTAGCCGAGCCCCAGGCCCGCGACGACGACATCGAGATTGTTGCCTGGTAGTCGCGCCAGGGCGAGACGCGCGAGTTCGATCTCGGCGACGGTGAACAGGCTCGACATGAGGAACTCGTCACCGAGCTTGACCTCGTAGATGTCGACCTTCAGCGACGGCTCGAGCCGCCGCCGCAGGCTGAGGGTTCCCATGGGGGTCTCACCCCAGGCGAGTTCCTCGAATCGTGCGCTCAAGACCGACCTACCTTGTAGGCGTACCGGGGCATCAGCCGAACCGACTCTCCGTCGTCATGCCTCGACGACGACCGGGATGATCACCGGACTTCGGCGGAACGTGTTGCGTGTCCAGGTCTGCGTGGCCCGGGCGATGACCTGTTCGAGCTCGCCGACATCGGTGGTGTTGCGTTCGGCCGCGCCGGCGAGTGCCTTCTCCAGGATCGGGGTCAGCGGCTGTAGCGCCGAGGCGTCGTGTTCGAAGCCGTGGGCGAGGACGTCGGGCTCTTCGGTGAGTCGGCCGGTACCGAGGTCGATGAGGGCGACGACGGTGAGCACGCCTTCCTCCCCCAGGGTGCGCCGTTCGGTGAGCGACGCTTCGGTGACGCTGCCCACGGTGTGGCCGTCGACGTAGACGTTGTGGACCTCCACCCTGCCGGTGAGCGTGGCGTGCCCGTCGTGAAGGTCGATGCTGTGGCCGTTCGCGGCGATGATGACCCGGTCGGGGTCCACTCCGGTGCTGATCGCGAGTTCGGCGTTGGCCCGCAGGTGGCGTGCTTCGCCGTGCACCGGCAGCACGTGGGAGGGCTGAACGATGTTGTAGCAGTAGACGAGCTCGCCGGCGCTGGCATGCCCGGAGACGTGCACCTTCGCGTTGCCCTTGTGCACGACGCTCGCCCCGAGTTCGGTCAGCCCGTTGATCACCCGGTAGATGGCGTTCTCGTTGCCGGGGATGAGGGAACTGGCCAGCAGCACCGTGTCACCGGGGCCGAGTGTGATGCTGTGTCTACCGGTGGCCATGCGAGACAACGCGGCGAGGGGTTCACCCTGCGATCCTGTGCAGACCAACGCCACTTTGCCAGCGGGAAGCCGGTCCGCGGCGGCGGCATCGACGATGAGGCCATCGGGCACCTGAAGGTAGCCCAACTCGATCGCCAGGCCCATGTTCCGGACCATCGATCGGCCGACGAAGGCGGCTTTGCGCCCGTGGCGGTGCGCGGCGTCGAGGATCTGCTGGATCCGGTGCACGTGGCTGGCGAAACTGGAGACGATCACGCGCCGCTGCGTGGTGCGGAATACGGTGTCGATCGCGGGAACTAGATCGCGCTCGGCGGTGGTGAAACCGGGGACGTCGGCGTTGGTGGAATCGACCATGAACAGGTCGACCCCTTGCTCGCCGAGCCGGGCGAAGCCCCGCAGGTCGGTGATGCGGTTGTCCAGCGGGAACTGGTCCATCTTGAAGTCGCCGGTATGCAGCACCAGGCCGGCCGCAGTCCGTATCGCGAGCGCCAAGCCGTCCGGGATGGAGTGGTTGACCGCCATGAACTCCAGCTCGAACGGGCCGCGGCCGAGTTTGTCGCCTTCAGCGACCTCGACGGTGTCCGGTCGAATACGATGCTCAGCCAGCTTGGCGCGCACGAAGCTCAACGTCAGCCGGGAACCGATCAGCGGAATGTCGGGACGCTCGCGCAACAGGTAGGGCACCCCGCCGATGTGGTCCTCGTGGCCGTGGGTCAGCACGATGGCCACCACATCGTGGAGCCGGTCGCGGATCACGGTCCAGTCGGGCAGGATCAGGTCGACGCCCGGGTGGTGCTCTTCGGGGAACAGCACGCCGCAGTCGACGATCAGCAGCTTGCCCGCGTGCTCGAACACGGTCATGTTCCGGCCGATCTCTCCGAGCCCGCCGAGGGCCATGACCCGGAGTGCACCGGGGGCAAGAGTCGGAGGAGGACCGGACACGGCCCCAGCCACAGCAGTCATAACCTTTACGTTACGCGAGAGTATGTGGCGACCAGTCAGCGACCACGCCACGGCGGCGGGATCGGGCGATCCTCTTGCCGAGTTCAATCGCCGATCGGGATGTCCGGCAGGTGATCCCACAGGTCGCGGACGTCTCGGAAACTGCGCTCGGGCAGTCGTTTTAACGTCGTCAACACATCTGCACCGCTGCCGTACTGGACCGCTGCGGTGATGATTTCCTGCTTGGTCGCCGACGAGCGGGTGAAGGCGTGGTCGACCGCGTCGATGATCTCGATACGGGTGACATCCTGAGGTCGATCATTCTCCATGTCTGCCACTCGTCATACTTTACCTTGACGTAAGCGTTGTCTTTGGTGACGGTCGCCACCGCCTCGCACTCACCGACCCCCTGCTGGATCCCGTGGCACGTCACCGGCGCGAAGGAGAGCGGGACTACCAGTAAGGACCGCACAGCGGGTCAGCGTGTCCGCCGCCGCCCGGATCAGCGGACCGATCTCGAGGCGACCGAGGACCTCCGTCGGCAGGCCGGTGGCGCCGCAGCGCGCCCCGGCCAGAGCGCCGGCCATGGCGGCGATCGTGCCCGTGTCCCCGCCCACCCGGACCGCGAAGTCCAGCACCTCGTCCGGATCATCCGGAGCGTGCAGGAAGGCGGCGATCGCGGTGGGCACCGACTGCAGCGCCGACGGCCCGCTGCCGAGGGCCCGCCGCGTCCGATCGGGACTCTCGTTGCCGGCCAGTGCCCAGATGCGCGACAGCCGGGACAAGTACCCCGTCTCGAGGTCACAGGCGCACAGCGCTTCGATGAAACGGTCCGCGACCGACGGCTTCATCCGGTCGCTGCCGGCGGCCAGCGCGACTGCCACCGCTTGCAGCGCCGCTCCGGCGTGGCCATGCGGATGCTGATGGGTCACCCGCGCGCTTCGGCGGGCCCAGTCCATCACCTGCCGGACAGGCAGACCGAGCAGGCCAACGGCCACGACGCGAGCGGCGGCGCCGTTGCCGTCGGAACCGGCACCGTCGAACAGGCCGCCGGCCACCGCCGGCCAGGGCGCCCCGACCAACGCGGCCCGCAGAACGTCCTCCGAACCGCATCCCAGGCTCCGACAGACGGCTCGCCGCCAAGCCCAGGCCAGATCGTGGACCAGCGCGGTCTCCTCCAACTCGGCACCTCTAGCCAGCCGGCTCGAGAGATGCTGGGCGAGCGCGAGCACCATCACCGTGCCCCCGCTGTAGCTCAACATCATGGTGCGATCGCGGTGCCGGCGGTACTCGGACTCGTCGACCTCGCCGACACCGTCGAACGGCCGACCCAGCGCGTCTCCGCATGCCGAGCCCAGCAGCGCGCCACGCACGCGGTTGGCAACTTCATCGTCTCCCAAGGCATTCCAGCCGGACTTCCGTGCAGTCTCGACCTCAGACAGGTCCATCGGCCCTCCACGCCTCTCTAAGCCCAGTCCAGATGGCTGGATCTCTACAGTAACGTGAGATATTCCTGATAGGCAGGACTACTGGCGCAGGCCCGTGACCTCAAGCCCGACGGGGCCCGGATTGGACGTGATGGACCGCAGCAGGGTCCTCATCCAGGTCTTTCACCTGGCCTATTGTCCACTCTCTCCCATATCGGGTTCATCCACCCGAACGCGAGAGACGAAGGACGGTGGACAGCTCGCGGCAGGTGATCGCCACCGTGACGCGGGTGACCGACAGCGCTGGCGTACTCTCACGTAAGGAGATACTAGGCAACTAGACGTCGGCTCTCGCCGCCGCTGGTCCATCCGGACCCCGGCGCGCGAGCCACCGTCACCGCAGCCGCCAGCGGATCGGGAGGGCATACGTGATCGTCGCCGTGGACCTGGAGCTGCGCGCGGGATCGCGCACGCTCGTCGCGCAGGAGGTCCTCCAGGTTCAGGCCGGGGAGCGCGTCGGGCTGGTGGGACCCAACGGAGCCGGCAAGACGACGCTGATGCGCGTTCTCGCGGGGGCCGCCGACCCCTTTCGCGGGTCGATCCGGGCCACTGGAGCAGTCGACTACCTCTCCCAGGAACCGCGTGACTCCGAGGCTGAGACGACCGGACGCGACCGGATCCTGTCCGCGCGAGGTCTGGACACGCTCCTGCGCCAGCTCGAGAAGGCCAGGCTGGAAATGGGTGAGCACGCCGAGGACGACGCCCTGGCGAGATCGATCGAGCGGTACTCGGAGCTGGAGGAACAGTTCACCGTACTGGGCGGCTACGCCGCGGACGCCGAGGCGGCGGAGATCTGCGCGGCGCTCCGCCTTCCCGAGCGGGTCCTGCGGCAGCGTCTCGGCACCCTGTCCGGAGGGCAACGCCGCCGTGTCGAGCTCGCGCGGATCCTCTTCGCCGCCGGCGAGCACCGCGCCGGGGAGTCACACACCCTGCTGCTGGACGAGCCCACCAACCACCTCGACAGCGACTCGGTGGAGTGGCTACAGACGTTCCTGTGCCGTTTCGACGGCGCCGTCGTGCTCGTCTCACACGACACCACCCTGCTCGCGGGCGTGGTCAACCGGGTGTGGGCGCTCGAGCCGGGAACCGCGACCGTGCAGACCTTCACCGGAAGCTGGGAGTCCTTCACCACCGCACGGGCCAACGCCCAGCAGCGACGTAGCCGCGAAAGGGTGAGCGCCGAGAAGTCGGCCGCGAAGATGCGCTCGCAAGCCGCGCGGATGGGGGCGAACGCCAATCGCGCGACCGCCGCGAAGCAGCTCGCGCGGCGTGCCGACGACCTCCTCGAGGCCGCCGCCCAGTCTCCGACCCCGGCGAAGGCCGCCCGTATCCGCTTTCCCACTCCCGCCCCGTCTGGCCGCACCATCTTGCGCGGGACGGATCTGACCAAGGGCTACGGGGAGCTGTCCGTGCTCGACGGGGTGGACCTCGCCATCGACCGAGGCTCGCGGGTGGTGGTGCTCGGACTCAACGGCGCCGGCAAGACCACCCTGCTGCGGCTGCTCGTCGGGGACGAGACGCCCGACCGCGGACACGTGTCGCACGGCACCGGACTGCGGATGGGCTACTTCGCCCAGCAGCACGACACCCTCGACTTCGAGGACAGCGTGTGGACCAACGCCGTTCGCGCGTCCCCGGACGTGCCGGACCGAGACCTCCGAACCGTCCTCGGCACCTTCCTGCTCAGCGGCGACCAGCTCGACCAACCGGTGGGAACGCTGTCCGGCGGGGAGCGCACCCGCCTGACCCTGGCCACGCTGGTCGGCGGCCGCGCCAATCTGCTGCTGCTCGACGAGCCGACCAACAACCTCGATCCGCAGAGCCGCGAGCAGGTACTCCTGGCCCTTCGTAGCTACGAGGGCGCGGTCGTGCTCGTTTCGCACGATCGGGACGCCGTCGAGGCACTACGGCCCGACCGGGTCATCGTGCTGCCCGACGCGACCGAGGACTACTTCTCCGAGGACTACCTCGACCTGGTCTCTCTGGCATAGCAGGGGTCCGTCCTCGTTCCAGCATGACTTGACTCGAACACGTCAAACCGAATGGAAGATCAATTGACCGACCAGCAAGCGTGGGATGACGAACACGAGCAGCGCTACCTGGCCGCAACGCTCGACCTACTGACGCTGGAGCGGGAACGGCTCGTCGACTCCATCGACCGGTCCGCCATGACCATCGAGGAGCAGAAGGAGCACATGTGGTTGAACTGGCGCGACATGGACAGCGCCGAGAAGGCCAACTTCCGCTCGACGATCGACATGTCGATCATGCTGGGCGAGCACTCGGTGATGCTGCGTCAACGCGTCGACCGGCTTCTGGACTCCCCCTACTTCGGGCGGGTGGACTTCCAGGCCGACGGTGAGACGAACACCAACCCGCACTACCTCGGAGTGCACAACTTCTCCGACCCGGAGACCCAGGAGATCCTGATCCACGACTGGCGGGCCCCGGTGTCGAGCCTCTACTACGACTTCGAGTCGGGGGAGGCCCAATTCACGGCCCCGGCCGGCACGATCAGCGGCGAGATCACCGGTAAGCGCCAGTACAAGATCCGGGGCGGGCGCCTGGAGTACATGTTCGAGAGCGCGCTGAACATCGGCGACGACATCCTGCAGCGGGAGCTGAGCCAGTCGGCCGACGACAAGATGCGGAACATCGTCGCCACCATCCAGCGCGAGCAGAACGCGATCATCCGGAACGAGACGGCACAGGTACTCATCCTGCAAGGCGTCGCGGGCTCCGGGAAGACCTCGATCGCACTGCACCGGGTGGCGTTCCTGCTCTACCGCTTCAAGGACACCCTCTCCTCCGACAACGTCATGATCCTCTCCCCCAACAAGGTGTTCGGCGACTACATCGCCGGCGTACTCCCGGAGCTGGGCGAGGAGCAGGTCGCGGAGATCGACTTCGGCCGGATAGCCGAGACGCTCCTCGGCAAGATCACCGACTACGAGACCTTCAGCGAACAGGTAGTCGGCCTGCTCGACCGCATCGACGACGCGGCCGCCGCGCGGATGCGCCACAAGGCCACCCCCGAGTTCGTCACCGATCTCGAGCAGTGGATCACCTCACGAGCGCGGGAGGAGTTCACGCCCGCGGAAATCGAGCAGCGCAACCAACGACTGTCCGCGGAGTGGGTCGCGGACCTCTTCGACGAGTCACCGACCGTGCCGGTGTTCACCCGCCTCGACCATGTGGCCGACAGCGCCGTCCACATACTCAAGAACAAGGTCCGCGACCGGGGCGGCAAATGGTCGGCCGCCGACACGGCCGGGGTACGCAAGCAGGTCCGCGCCATGTTCGCCTACAAGGACGCGCTTGCGATCTACAAGGCGTTCTACGACGAGCCCGGCCGGCGCCACCTGTTCAACCCGCTGGGCCGGAAGAAGATCGAGTACGCGGACGTCTTCCCTTTGATCTACACCATGATCAGGACAGCCCGGCACGAGAGCTACCGTCGCATCCGGCACCTCCTGGTCGACGAGATGCAGGACTACACCCCCATCCAGTACGCCGTGGTGCGCGAGCTGTTCTCCTGCAAGATGACCATCCTCGGAGACGCCAACCAGACGGTGAACCCGTTCAGCTCCTCGACGCTGTCGACGATCCGCAGCATCTTCCCGGAGGCAGACTGCCTGGAGCTGTGCAAGAGCTACCGCTCCACGACCGAGATCACGGACTTCGCCCAGAACATCTCGCGCAACGACAAGCTGGTCCCGATCGAACGGCACGGGCCGGAGCCCCGGGTCATCGCCTGCTCCGACCAGGCGGACCAGCAGGTGCGGCTCCTGAACCTGATCGAGAGACACCGGCACACCGATCACCGTTCCCTGGGCATCATCTGCAAGACGCTCACCCACGCGGACACACTTCATCGGGCGTTGTCGGATGGCGGTCTCGAGTCGACCTTCCTCGACTACGACAGCACCACCTTCGCCGGCGGCATCGTCGTCACCTCGGCACACATCGCCAAGGGACTCGAGTTCGACGTCGTGATCGTTCCCCATGTCGATGACCTGACGTACGCCAACGAGATGGACAAGGCCATGCTCTACATCGCGTGCACCAGGGCCATGCACGAGCTCCACCTGACCCACGACGGGCCTGTCTCCCGCTTCCTCGAGTTCGCGGTCGGGGCGCCTGACGAGGGAGGCGGCGACGTCGTTGAACCCGAGGCGCCGGAGAATCGCTACTGCAGTGCCACCGCATGAGTGGGTTGACCGTCAACAGCAGCGCACCGGCGCGTCCGCCGGACACTAGTGTCGCGGAGGTGCGGCGGGATGGGAGCGCGCGGTGAGTCGTGAGCTGATGCAGATCGGTGTGGTCGCCGAGCGGGTGGGCCTGTCGTTGCGGACCATCCGGTACTACGAGGAGGTCGGGCTGGTCGCGCCGGCGAAACGCTCAGCGGGCGGTTTCCGGCTCTACACCGAGCGCGACATCCAGCGGCTGCGCCTGATCAAGCAGATGAAGCCACTGGACTTCTCCCTCGAGCAGATGCGCGACCTGCTGACCACCGTCGAGGAGCTGGCCGCCACGCCCGACGGCGACGCGGAACGGATCGGCGAGCTGCGCGACCGGTTGAGCATGTTCCAGGTCATCGTCGACGCCCGGATCGCCACCCTGCGCGAGCAACTGCACCGCACCGAGGACTTCGCGCAACTCCTGCACTCGTCCGTCCGCGAAACCACCCCCGGGCGACCTCGCGGCCTGCAACCCGGCTGACATCGCGCCCGGGCGCGGCGCGGTCCTCTCCTGGACGAACTCTTGGAGGAGCTGCTTGATCGCCCGTGCCTCGCTGGCACCACCGGCTCAGACGTCGCGGAAGGATTTCTCCCGCGTCGTGACGGCCTCGGCGCTCGCCTTGGCTATGACGGCTCCGGGTCAGACGGTGGCGGTGTCGGTCTTCGTCGATCCGATCATCGCCGACCTGAGGATCTCCCGGTCGGCGGTGTCGGCCGCCTACCTCACCGGAACCCTGGTCGGGGCGTTCGTCATGCCGGTGCTCGGGCGAGCCATCGATCACTTCGGACCCCGACGGGTCATGGCCGCGATCGCCGTGGCTTTCGGGGCGGTCCTGGTCGCCTCCAGCGTGATGAGCGAGATTGTCGGCCTGACCGCCGCGTTCGTCGGGATCCGGGTCGCCGGCCAGGGGGCGCTCACTCTGGTCGCGACCACCGCCGTAGCCGTGTACGTCCGGCACCGGGCCGGGTTGGCGGTCGGCTTGGTGTCGGCGCTCGGTACGGCCGGGATCTCCCTGGCACCCGTGCTGTTGGAGCGGGTGATCAGTTCGTTCGGCTGGCGGTCGGTATGGCTCGCCGAGGGGCTCGCTGTGTGGCTGCTGGTCGTGCCGGCGGCGCTGCTGCTACCTCGAAATCCGCCGCCCGCTCGGGCCGCCGGGCGCCCGAACAGGGGCGCGCGAACACATGGCAGCCGAGCGACCGTGCTCCTCGAGGACTGGACTCTCCGCCAGGCCGTGAGCACCGGGATGTTCTGGGTCGTCGGCGGCGGCGTCGCCGCGTGCGGCCTGATCGCCACCGCATTGAACTTCCACCAGGTGTCACTGCTCGGCGAACGAGGCCTGTCCGCGACCGAGGCGGCCGCCACCTTCATACCGCAGACCGCGGCCGGCCTGGTCGCTTCGTTCGGACTGGGCTGGTTGGCGGACCGGTACTCCGACCGCCTGCTGATCATCCTCACCATGCTCGTTCTCGCCCTGGCCACGGTCGGCGCGAGCCAGCTGACCCCCGGATGGACTGCGGCCCTCTACGGAATCGCACTCGGATTCTGCGGCAACGGCGTGCGAACGCTGGAGGCCGTCGCCTTCCCGAAGTTGTTCGGCGTCCGCCACCTCGGCGCGATCCGCGGGGTCGTACACGCCATCGCGGTGGGTGCCTCGGCCTTCGGACCCGTCATGCTGGCCGAGGGCCGCGCGCTGAGCGACACCTACCGCCCCGTCCTGATCGCGTTGGCGGTCATCCCCTTGGTCATCGTCGCGGCCGCCGTCACAGTCCGCGCCCCCGAGCGGCCCGGCCGTGGGCCCAGCCGTGGGCGCCACCGGTGATTCAACCCTCAATCCGGCCCGCGGGCACCCGAACCGGCCGACCTCTCGTCTAACGTAAGGTCAGATTTCACGGACGGCCGCGCAACGAGTGCGAGCCGGCCAGCCGGGGTCGCCGAAGCTCCCGAACCTCATCTACGAGCCGAGGAGCCCCGTGTCCGCTGCAGCTGTGTTGTGACCACACGCCGCTAGCGCACCCCGGTCCGGCCCCTTCCGACCGGCCTCGCTCAACACCGCTCCCCACCCGCGCTCCCGCCCGCCGGGAACGCGGGCAGTCTCGCGCGCCCCAGCGGCCGCGCCCCACCACGTCAGGTTGTCACTTGCCGAAAATGCCGGTCCTTGCCTCAACGCGCCCGCGCTGCCTCACCCCGAGCTGGCTGAACCCCCGGATCGCCCGAACCGAGGTCCTCTCCGGCCTGGTCGTGGCACTGGCCCTCATCCCGGAGGCCATCTCCTTCTCGATCATCTCGGGCGTGGACCCGAAGGTGGGCCTGTACGCCTCGTTCACGATGGCGATCGTCATCGCCTTCGCCGGCGGCCGCCCGGCGATGATCTCCGCCGCCACCGGCGCGATCGCACTGGTCGTCGCCCCCGTCGTGCACCAGTACGGGCTGGGCCACCTGCTCGCCGTGGTGATCCTGGGCGGCCTGATCCAGATCGCCCTCGGCGGCCTCGGCATCGCCCGCCTCATGCGGTTCGTGCCACGCAGCGTCATGGTCGGCTTCGTCAACGCCCTGGCCATCCTGATCTTCATGGCCCAGGTCCCGGAACTGGTGCACGTGCCCTGGCCGGTGTACCCGCTGTTCGCCGCCGGCCTGGCGCTGATGATCCTGCTCCCCCGCCTGAGCAAGGCCGTACCCGCACCCCTACTCGCGATCATCGCGCTCACCACGATCACCGTGGCCGCCGGGATCGCGGTACCCACCGTCGGCGACAAGGGCGCGCTGCCCTCGGCCCTGCCCACGCTCGGCATCCCCCACGTGCCGTTCACCCTGCACACCCTGGCCATCCTGACCCCGTACGCGCTGGCCTTCGCCCTGGTCGGGCTCATGGAATCCCTGATGACCGCCAAGCTCGTCGACGACCTCACCGACACCCACTCGAACAAGACCCGCGAGTGCCTCGGACAGGGCGTGGCCAACATCGTCACCGGATTCTTCGGCGGCATGGGCGGCTGCGCCATGATCGGCCAAACCATGATCAACGTGAAGAGCGGGGCACGCACCCGGCTCTCCACCTTCCTGGCCGGAGCGTTCCTGCTGGCTCTCTGCCTGCTGCTCGGGCCGGTAGTGTCCCAGATCCCCATGGCCGCGCTGGTCGCAGTGATGGTCCTGGTCGCGTTCGCGACCTTCGACTGGCACAGCATCGCCCCGGCCACGCTGCGCCGGATGCCGCTCGGCGAGATCACGGTCATGACGGTGACCGTGGCGGTCGTGGTGGCCACCGACAACCTGGCCATCGGCGTCGTCACCGGCACCATCGTCGCGGTGCTCATCTTCGCCCGCCGGGTCGCCCACCTGGTCGAGGTCACCGCCACCACCGACCCCGACGGCACCCACGCCATCTACTCGGTGACCGGTCAACTGTTCTTCGCCTCCAGCAACGACCTCGTCTACCAGTTCGACTACGCCGGCGACCCGGACCAGGTGCTCATCGACCTCACCGACGCCCACATCTGGGACGCCTCCAGCGTCGCCGCACTCGACGCCATCACCACCAAGTACCACGCCAAGGGCAAGCAGGTCGAGATCATCGGACTTGAAGGCTCTAGCGCCGCCATGCACCGCCGCCTCACCGGGGAGCTCACACCCGCTCATTGACGCCGCACGTGCGGTTGGGAGCCAGGTCAAGAGCGGGCCGCTGGACAACGTTCGCAGGGCCGTTCCGGGGCTCCTGCAGCGCCGCAATGGTGAGCTGCTCGCCTCGTCGGCTGTGAAGAGAATCGACCGTAGCCGGACTACGCGACCTTTTCGAGGGTGACTCGGTAGCCGAGGTTGTGGAGTTGGTTGATGAGTCGTGCGCGTTGATGGTCGGTGTTGCGGCGGGTGAAGTAGTCGCCTCCGAGGTCGTCGTAGTCGCAGTCGTTGGTGAGGAGATGCCAGCAGATCACCAGGATCGAGTGCGCGACGGCGACGGCGGCCTTCTTCTTGCCGATCCGTCGGGCCAGGCGCCAGAACTGGGCCGCCAGGTAAGTGTCGTGGGTGTGTGAGGCGGCCCAGGCGCATTGGGTGAGGATGTCGATCAGCCACACGTCGCCCTTGGTGGTCTTGCCCGAGCCCCGTTTCCCACCGGTGATGTTGTTGCCCGGCGCGACCCCGGCCCAGGAAGCCAGGTGAGCCGCGGTGGGGAACCGGGACATGTCGGTGCCGATCTCGGCGATGATGGTCTCGGCGGCCCGTTTCCCGACCCCGGTGATGGTGTCGAGTCGGTCACGGGCCTGGACGAAAGGGACACCGGCCTCGCTGGTGTGCGTCGCGAACAGGACATCGACGTGGTCATCGAGCCGGGCGATCGCGGCTTCGAGGTGGGCGGTGTGTTCCAGGCACAGCCCGATCAGCAGGGCGTGGTGTTCACCAAAGCGCCCACGCAGCGCCTGACGCAACGCGGGGATCTTGCGGCGCAGCGTGCCCTTGGCCAGCTCGGCGAGCACCTGTGGGTCGCGCTCACCAGCGACCAACGCGGCGAGCATCGCCCGACCGGATACCCCGAGCACGTCCGAGGCGACCGAGCCCAGCTTGATCCCGGCATCTTCCAGGGTTTTCTGGATGCGTTGGCACTCGCTGGTGTGGGCCTGGATGAGCCGCTTGCGGTAGCGAGTCAGGTCGCGCAGCTCCCGGATCGCTGGGGGCGGCACGAAACTGCCCCGCAGCAGCCCGTGTTCGAGCAGCTCGGCCAGCCACTCCGCGTCGAGCACGTCGCTCTTGCGGCCGGGCAGGATCTTCACGTGATGGGCGTTGACCAGCTTCAACTCGAACCCGCGGTCTTCCAAGACGTACCAGACCGGTTTCCAGTACGACCCGGTCGCTTCCATCGCGATCTCGGTGACACCCTCAGCGGCGAACCAGTCGGCCATCGCCTCCAACGAGCCGGTGAACGAAGAGAACGTCTCGGTCTGTTTCCGCCGTCCCCGGCCGTTCGCCGCGGGGCCTCGGACGCAGGCGACGACCTCGTCCTTGCCGATGTCGATCCCCGCGCAGCACTCGATCAACACATCCACCAGCAGCCTCCTCGCCGTTGTGATCACCGAAGGTGGGACCGGCGGGGCCAACCGATCAACGACGCTGTGAAGCGTGTACGAGGACAACAGTTCGAGGTGCCGGGAAGGCCCCAGGCGTCAGTCTCAGAAACGGGTTCACGCGCACCAAGCGAGAACGAGCTCAGCCGACCCCGCACCGATTCTCATCCTTCGAGGCGGCCTGCGGTAGGGCCATGGGATCTCAGA
>JAJCYC010000033.1 GCA_029263115.1 Pseudonocardia sp.
CGAGCTCTCCTTCGCCTGCGTCGACGCCCGGCCCGAGCCGTACTCGGCCAGCCCGAGCATGCAGTTCATGCTGCGGATCACCGAGGCCACCGGCGTACGGATGCACAGCATCGCGCTGCGCTGCCAGATCCGGATCGAGCCGCACAAGCGCCGCTACGGCGGCAACGAGGCGGCCAGGTTGATCGAGCTGTTCGGCGACACCTCGCGCTGGGGGGAGACCCTCAAACCGATGCAGCTGGCGATGACCACGGTGATGGTGTCCGGCTTCACCGACTCGATCGACGTGCCGATGCCGGTGCCGCTCACCGCGGACATCGAGGTGGCCACCGCGAAGTACTTCCACGGCCTGGACGACGGCGACATCCCGCTACTGATGTTGTTCAGCGGCACCGCCTTCTACCAGGGCCCCGCTGCTTCCGCCGGGCTGCAGGTGGAGCTGGTGCCCTGGCACCTGGAGGTGGCGTTCCCGCTGCCGGTGGCGCAGTGGCGGGCGCTGATGGCCGAGCACTTCCCGGACCAGACCTGGCTGCGGCTACGCACCGACACCCTCACCGCGCTGCAGCGCTACCGCACCGACCGGGGCCTGATCAACTGGGACGACACCCTGGAGACGCTCCTCAAGGACGCTGCCAACGCGCAGGCGCCCCCGACCGGGGACCAGCCGTGACCCCGTCCCTGGACACCGCGGGGTTCGACCGGGCGCTGGAGGAGGTCAGCAAGGTCGCCGATGCGGTGCTGCTGGAGGGCTACCTGCTCTACCCGTACCGGGCCTCGGCGCAGAAGAACCAGCTGCGCTGGCAGTTCGGTGTGCTCACCCCCCAGATCTGGGCGGAGCGGGCCGGCGAGAACTGGTACTCGCGTACCGAATGCCTGCTGGAGCCCGGTGCGGCGCCGGGCGCGGTGCTGCGGGTGCGGCTGCGGTTCCTGCGACTGCGCAAGCGCCGGGTGCAGCGCCTCGTCGGACCCGGATTCCACGACGCCGAGCAACTCGTGGTGCACGACGCGGCCGGAGCGGAGACCCTGCACCTGCCCTGGGACGAGGGGCTGCCCGAGGTCGTCGACGCCGATCTGCCGATCGCCGAGCTGGCCAACTCTGAACAGGTCGTGCCGGTCGAGCTGGCGGCCGAGCGGACCGAGGAGCCGATCACCGAGGCGAACGGCACCGTGGTCGGCCGGCTGGTGCGGGAGAACTGGGCGGTCCGGGCCCGGGTGGTCGTCGAGACCGAACCGGTTCCGGGGCCCTACGGCGCGCTGCGGTTGCGGGTGCGGATCGAGAACGCCGGGCCACGGGGCGACCCGGTCCCGGACACCGACCGTCGAGACAGCGTGACGCACGGACTGTCCGAGCTGGGTACCGCCCGCGACCTCGCGCTGCGGCACTCGCTGATCGCCGCGCACAGCATCCTGGCGCTGTCCGACGGAACGTTCCTGTCCAGCACCGACCCGCCGGAGTGGGCCCGCCCGGCCGTGCTGGCCTGCGTGAACGAACACACCTGGCCGGCGCTGTCCGGCCCGGCCGAGTACCCGAAAGTGGTGCTCTCGTCGCCGATCATCCTGCCCGACTTCCCGGAGGTCGCGCCGGAGAGCCCGAACGAGCTGTTCGACGGCCTGGAGAACGACGAGATCCTCACCCTGCGCACGATGGTGCTCACCGACGAGGAGAAGCGCGAGGCCCGGGCCACCGACCCGAGGGCCGCGCAGCTGGTGGACGCGGTGGACTCCATGCCACCGGAGATCTTCGAGCGGCTGCACGGGGTGATCCGGTCGATGGGGCCGGCCGGCCCGTCGGGGCCGACACCGTGGGTGCCTGAATCCGGGTCCACGTTCGACGGGGTGCCGACATACTCCGACGACACCGGCGGCAAGCCGTGGTGGGACCCGGGCCAGGACGCGAAAGTCGACCCGGACACCGACTGGGTCCACGTCGGCCCGCACCGGGTGGCCAAGGGCACCCGGGTGCTGCTGCGACCCAACGGGCGCTCGGACGCCCAGGACATCTTCCTGGTCGGCCGACCCGCGCTGGTGGAGGCGGTGCTCAACGACGTCGACGGGGACGTGCACCTGGCGGTCAGCATCACCGACGATCCGGCCTCGGAGTTCCAGGCGTCGCACGGCCGGTTCCGCTACTTCCGCCCCGACGAGGTCGAGGTCGACAGCGAGGGAGCATCTCGGGGGACGGTAGCCGGCGGAGCCGGCGGAGCCGGCGGGGCGGGACAAGCGCAGCGAGCGCCAGCGAGCGAGGAGCGGGCCGAGCGCGGAGACGAGCCATGAGCACGGAAGTGGCGGAATGACGGTCCTGGTGGCCGGGATCGGCAACCTGCTGATGTCCGACGACGGGTTCGGGGTGGAAGTGGTCCGCGAGCTGGCCGGCGCTGGGTTCCCCGCGTTCCCGGAGGGCGTCGAGGTCGTCGACATCGGCATCCGGGGTATGCACCTGGCCTACCAGCTGCTGGACGGCTACCAGGCCTTGCTGCTGATCGACGCAACCGAGCGCGGTGGCCGGCCAGGCGAGCTGTACCTGCTCGAACACGACCTGACCGCCGACACCCGGTCGCCCGAGGTGCCGGACGCGCACGGGATGACCCCGGACGCCGTGCTCGCGCTGCTCGCCTCACTGGCCGGAGCCAGCGGGCTGGAACCCACCGCCGGGCTGCGCCGGGTGCTGGTCCTCGGCTGCGAGCCGGCGACGGTCGACGACGGAATCGGGCTGTCCGAACCGGTGGCGGCCGCGCTGCCCCGAGCGGTACGGGCCGTGCACAACGTGGTCGCCGAACTGCTCGGCACGGCCGCCCCCAGCCTCGCTCTGCCTGTGTCGACGGTCGATTCCGGACTCGCTCCGCTCCTCCCTCGCCAGGGCTCGGTCGGTGCTCACTCGCGCTCCATCTCTCACCGAAAGGTGTGACCGTCATGTGCCTCGGTATCCCCGGCGAGATCGTCGAGATCATGGCCGACCGTGAGGACTTCGCCATGGTCAGCGTGGCCGGGGTGAAACGCGCGGTGAACATCGGGCTGCTCACCGAGGACGAGATACAGCTGAAGGCCGGTGACTGGATCCTGATCCACGTCGGGTTCGCCCTGTCCAGGATCGACGAGGCGGAGGCGGCGCACTCGATCAAGATGTTGGAGGGCATGGGTCAGGCCTACACCGA
This sequence comes from Pseudonocardia sp., assembly GCA_029263115.1. Classification (GTDB taxonomy): domain Bacteria; phylum Actinomycetota; class Actinomycetes; order Mycobacteriales; family Pseudonocardiaceae; genus Pseudonocardia. Next base: position 3,150 of record JAJCYC010000033.1, read on the forward strand.
CGAGCTGATCGCGCTGGCCCAGTCCGACCTGGCGAGCGACCGATGAGGTTCGTCGACGAGTTCCGGGACGCGGAGAAGGCCCGGGTGCTGTCAGCCCGGATCGCCGCGCTGTGCGAGCCGGGCCGGCACTACAAGTTCATGGAGGTGTGCGGCGGGCACACGCACACCATCTACAAGCACGGCCTGGAGGACTACCTGCCCGAGACGGTGTCGCTGGTGCACGGCCCGGGTTGCCCGGTCTGCGTGATCCCGATGGGCCGCCTGGACGACGCGATCGCCATCGCCGAGCAACCCGACGTGATCATGACGACGTTCGGCGACATGATGCGGGTACCCGGCGGGCGGGGTTCGTTCTACGACGCGAACGCCGCCGGCGCCGACATCCGGATGGTGTACTCGCCGCTGGACTCGCTGAAGATCGCCCGGGCCAACCCGGACAAGCGGGTGGTGTTCATGGCGATCGGGTTCGAGACCACCGCCCCGTCCACCGCGATGACCGTGCTGCGCGCGGCCGCCGAGAAGCTGGACAACTTCTCGATCTTCTGCAACCACGTGACGATCATCCCGGCGATCAAGGCCATCCTGGACTCCCCCGACCTGCGCCTGGACGGGTTCATCGGCCCCGGGCACGTGTCCACGGTGATCGGCTGCCGGCCCTACGAGTTCATCGCCCGGGAGCACGGCAAGCCGCTGGTGTGCGCCGGGTTCGAGCCGCTGGACATCCTGCAGTCGGTGTTCATGCTGATGACCCAGCTGGCGCAGCGCCGCTGCGAGGTGGAGAACCAGTACGCCCGGGTGGTGCCCTGGCACGGCAACCCCAAGGCGCTGCGGGTGATCGGCCAGACCATGGCGCTACGGCCGTACTTCGAGTGGCGCGGTCTGGGGTTCATCGCGCAGTCCGCGCTGCAGGTCCGCGACGAGTACGCCGCGCACGACGCCGAGCGGATCTTCTCGGTGCCCGGCGTCCGGGTGGCCGACCCCAAGGCCTGCCAGTGCGGGGAGGTACTCAAGGGCGTGCTCAAGCCGTGGGAATGCAAGGTGTTCGGCACCGCGTGCACCCCGGAGACCCCGATCGGCACCTGCATGGTGTCGTCGGAGGGCGCGTGCGCGGCGTACTACAACTTCGGCCGGTTCACCCGCGACCGGGTGAAGGAGGCGACCCGCTCGTGAGCACCTCTGACCTCGGGATGCCCCGACAGGCCACCTGGGCCGAGGAAGCGGTCCGGGAGGCCGAGGCGGAGAGCCCGCACACCAGGGCCGAAGGCCTGCTTGCCGGGTCGAGCATCGGCAGAGAGCACAAGACGCGCGAGCAGCAGGTGCTGGAGCGGATCGACCGGGCCCGGGCCCGCAAGCCCCGGGTCAAGGAACCCCGGATCACCCTCGCGCACGGGGCCGGCGGCAAGGCCACCCACAACCTGATCGACGCGATCTTCCTGGAGGCCTTTCGCAACCCGGAGCTGGAGCGGATGTCCGACGCCGCCGCGCTGACCGTCGGCGACACCCGGCTGGCCTTCACCACCGATTCCTACGTGGTGTCCCCGCTGTTCTTCCCGGGCGGGGACATCGGCGAGCTGGCGGTGAACGGCACGGTGAACGACCTGGCCGTGTCCGGGGCCCGGCCACTGGTGATCTCGGCCGGGTTCATCCTGGAGGAGGGCTTCCCCACCGACGACCTGCGCCGGATCGTCGCCTCGATGGCGAGCGCGGCCGCCGCCGCCGGGGTGCGGATCGTCACCGGGGACACCAAGGTCGTGCAGCGGGGAAAGGGCGACGGCTGCTACATCAACACCGCCGGCATCGGCGTGCGGGAACGGCCGGTGGAGCTGGACGCGGCGAACGCCCGGCCGGGCGACGCGATCCTGGTGTCCGGCCCGATCGGCGACCACGGGATCACCGTGATGCTGGCCCGGGGCGAGCTGGACATCGCGGCGGACATCGTCTCGGACACCGCGCCGCTGCACGAGATCAGCGCCGCGCTGCTCGACGCGGTCCCGGACACGCGCCTGCTGCGCGACGCCACCCGCGGCGGGGTGGCGACGATCCTCAACGAGGTCGCGGTGGTCTCGCGGGCCGCGGTGGTCCTGGACGAGGCGGCGGTGCCGGTCCGGCCTGAGGTGCAGGGCGCCTGCGAACTGCTCGGCATCGACCCGCTCTACGTGGCCTGCGAGGGCCGGTTCGTGGCGGTCGTCCCGGCCCGGGACGCGGAGGCGGCGCTGACCGCGCTGCACAGGCACCCGCTCGGCGAGGGCGCCGCGGTGGTCGGGCGGGTGGTGGAGGACCCGCCCGGGCTGGTGCTGCTGAAGACCACGTTCGGCGGCACCCGGATCGTGGACATGTTGGTCGGCGACCCGCTGCCCCGGATCTGCTGAGCGGGCGCGCCGATGCACGAGCTGGCGATCACCGAGAGCATCGTCGCCGCGGTCACCGAGAAGCTTCCGGGCCGCGACGTCCGGCGGGTGCGGGTCCGGGTCGGGCGGCTGTCCGGGATCGTGCCGGACGCGCTGCGGTTCTGCTTCGAGCTGGCCACCGCCGGCACCGCGCTGGACGGGGCCTCCCTCGACATCGAGTCCGCGCCGGGCCGGGGGCGCTGCCGCGAGTGCGGCGTGGAGTTCGACACCGACGACCTCGTGGTGATGTGCGAGTGCGGCGGGGTGGACGTCGAGGTGCTCGGCGGGCGCGAGCTGACGATCCGAGAGGTGGAGGTGGTCTGAGGTGTGTGCCACCTGCGGGTGCGCCGGAGCCGGGGTGCGGGTCGTGGACCCGACCCGCCGGCACGACCACCGGCACGACCACGAACACCCGAGCGACCACGACCATCCGCACCCGGACCACACCCCCCACGATCGACCACGCGACGACCACTCGCACGACGGGCACGTCCAGGACGCCGCGGCTTCCCTGGCGTCCGACCGGACGCACACCATCGCGTTCGAGCATGCGGTGCTGGCCAAGAACGACGACCTCGCGGCGGCCAACCGGGCCTGGCTCACCGAGCGGGGAATCCTGGCCCTGAACCTGATGAGCTCGCCCGGCTCCGGGAAGACCACCCTGCTCGTGCGCACCATCTACGACCTGGCCGCGTCGGACGGCCCGGAGCTGGCGGTGTCGGTGGTGGAGGGCGACCAGGAGACCCTGCTGGACGCCGAGCGGATCGCCGACACCGGCGCATCGGTGATCCAGATCAACACCGGCTCGGGCTGCCACCTGGACGCGGCGATGGTCGAGCGCGGGTTGCGCGCGCTGGACCCGCCGCGGCGGTCGGTGGTGTTCGTCGAGAACGTCGGCAACCTGGTGTGCCCGGCGCTGTTCGACCTCGGCGAGGCCGCCAAGGTGGTGATCATCTCGGTGACCGAGGGCGAGGACAAGCCGCTGAAGTACCCGCACATGTTCGCCGCCGCCGACCTGGTCCTACTGAACAAGATCGACCTGTTGCCGTACCTGGAGTTCGACGTCGAGCGTTGCGTGGCCGGCGCGCGCCGGGTCAACCCGGGGGTGGAGGTGCTGCCGCTGTCGGCCAGCAGCGGCGAGGGCCTGCCCGCCTGGTACGACTGGCTGCGCCGCCGCGTCGGGTGAGACGGTGGCCGGGTCGTACGTCATCCCGGCCCACGACCGGGCGGCCTTCCTGGGTTGCCGGCGAGCGTGGGACCTCGGCGCCCGCGAACGCGGCAACCACCGCGCGGCGGTCACCGACGCGCTCGTCGACCGGCCGACCGCACTGCGCCAGGCACTGGCGGTCTACTACTTCCCGGGCATGTGGGACTGGCAGCCGGGCATGGTGCTGCGCCTGGTCCGGATGGCCTACCTCGACGAGCTGACCGCGCAGCGCGACCGCTACCTGCGCGAGCACCGGCTGGACCGGCTCGACGCGGCCGCCGAGCGGGAGTGGACGCGGGCCCGCGACGACGGGCTCGACCTGCTCGAGCGCTACTTCGGGTGGGCGCCGTCGGTGGACGAGCTGTCGCCGGTACGGGTCGGCGCGGAGTTCGACGTGCAGATCCCCGATCCGCGCGAGCCGGGACGCAACCTGGTCAGCGCGGACGGCCGGGCGGTGCACTACCGCGACCGGGTCGACCTGCTCGCGATCGACGGGGCGGACGCCTACTGGATGGTGGAGCACCGGGTGGTGACCTCGGCGTTC
>JAJCYC010000034.1 GCA_029263115.1 Pseudonocardia sp.
CGCGAAGTACCACGCCGCGATCACCGCCAACCGGATCGTCGACGAGGCGGTACAGATCTTCGGCGGTGCCGGGTTCGTCGAGGAGAGCCCGGTGGCGCGGCACTACCGCGACGCCCGGATCCTGCGCATCGGTGGCGGAACCGACGAGATACAGCTGGAGCTGCTGGCCCGCGAGTTCGGCACGTGACCGCGGGTACCGAGCAGACCCCGACCGACGTCGGCGAGGAGGTGGGCGCCGACCAGGTCGCGGCCATGGAGCCCGATCCCGCCGCGGTGCTGGCGGACACCGTCCGTCGTCTCGACGAGGCCAACACCATCGCCCTCGCCGGCGGCGACGGCTCCCGCTGGCCGACCAAGATGCCGGTCCGTGACCGGTTGAAGGTGCTGCTGGACTCCGGCAGCTGGTGCGAGGACGGGCTGCTGGCCAACACCACCTCCGCGGGGATGCCCGCCGACGGCGTGCTCACCGGCGTCGGCACGGTGGAGGGTCGCCGGGTCGCGGTGATCGCCCACGACTTCTCCGTCAAAGCCGGGTCGTGGGGCGAGCTGACCTGCGAGAAACAGATCCGGATCCTGGAACGCGCGGACCGCGACCTGCTGCCGGTGTTCTACCTCGTCGACTCCGCCGGCGGGCGGTTGTCCGACCAGCTGGGATTCTTCCCCGGCCGGCGCGGCGCCTCCCGGATCTTCCACCTGCAGGTGGGGTTGTCCGGCCGGGTGCCGCAGATCTGCTGCCTGCACGGTCCGTCCGCGGCCGGTGGGGCGTACATGCCCGCCTTCACCGACTGGGTGGGGATGGTCGAGGGCAACGCCTCGATGTACCTGGCCTCGCCCCGGGTGGCCGAGATGGTGACCGGGGAGCGCACCACCCTGGAGGAGATGGGCGGGGCGATGATGCACGCCTCGGTCTCCGGATGTGGCGACGAGGTGTTCTCCCAGGACTGGCAGGCGGTCGCGGCGGCGCGGCTACTGCTGAGCTACCTGCCGGACAGCTACCAGCAGCGGCCCGCCGCGGTGGCGCCGGTGGCGCCGGAGTACACCGACTGGGACGGCGTGATCCCGGCAGACCACGGAGCCGGCTACGACGTGGTCGAGGTCATCGACCGGATCGCCGACGCGGGTACGTTCTTCGAGATCAAGGCACGCTGGGCCGAGGAGATGGTGACCGGTTTCTGCCGGCTCGGTGGGCGCGTCGTGGGCATCGTGGCCAACCAGCCGATGGTGCGCAGCGGGGCCATCTTCGTCGACTCGGCCGACAAGGCGGCCCGGTTCATCTCGCTGTGCGACGCCTTCAACATCCCGTTGATCTTCCTCCAGGACGTGCCGGGGTTCATGGTCGGCGTCGCGGTGGAACGCCAGGGCATCATCCGGCACGGCGCGAAGATGATCGCCGCGATGTCCAGCGCCGAGGTACCCAAGATCACCGTGATATTGCGGAAGGCCTACGCGGCGGGCTACTACGCGATGTGCGCCCCAGGCTTCGAGCCGAGAGCCACCATCGCGTTGCCGACCGCCTCGATCGGTCCGATGTCACCGAAGGCGTCGGTCAACGCGATGCACGCCAACCGCATCCAGGCGATGACCGACCCCGACGAGCGGGCCGCCTACATCCGCGACCGGATCGCCGAGCAGCAGGCCGACATCGACCTGGTGCGCCTGGCGGACTCGGTGGTGGTCGATGCGGTGGTCCAGCCCGAGCTGCTGCGCGACGAGCTGATCACCAGGTTCGCGGCCAGCGACAATTGGACCAGGTCGCACCACCGGCGCCGCCACCACCTGGTCAGCCCGGTCTGAGCCCACCACCAGCGCCGGGCAGCGGCGGTCACCCGGCGACGTCGAGCAGAAAGAAGGAACGATGAGCAGCAGATCGACGGTTCGCGCGATCGGCGGGGCGTGCCCGACCTGGGACGCGGTGGCACGGGACGCGGTGACACGGTGAGGCCGGTGTCGGGCAAGTGGTTCGAGCAGCTCCCGGTGGGCACCGTCGTCGAACACGCGACGACCCGCACCGTCACCGAGACGGACAACGTGCTGTTCACCACGATGACCATGAACCCGCAGCCGATGCACCTCGACGCCGAGTTCGCCGCCGCGTCGGAGTTCAAGCAGCCGCTGGTGAACAGCCTGTTCACCCTCGGCCTGGTGGTAGGTCTCGCGGTCCCCGAGCTCACCCTCGGCACCACGGTGGCCAACCTGGGATTCACCCGGGTCGACTTCCCTGCTCCGGTGTTCGTGGGCGACACCATCCACGTCGTCACCACGGTGACCGAGGCCCGCAGGTCGGCCTCGCGGCCGAACGCCGGCATCGTCACGTTCCAGCACCGCGGCCTGAACCAGCGTGACCAGCTGGTGTGTCTGGCCGACCGGTCGGCGTTGATGAAGCTGTCACCGACCGGCTGAACCCGGCGATGTTCCGGATCCGCCCCGGCCGTGGGGCGAACCCGGAACACACCGGCTCAGCCGTGCACCGCGACCGGCATTTCGATCATGGTCCGGCCGAGGATCTGGGCCTCCCAGCGCACGTCGTCGGTGAGCAGTCGCATCTTCGGGAAGCGTCGCAACGCGGCGGGAATGGCGATCCGGGCCTCCAGCCGGGCCAGCGCCGCGCCGAGGCAGAAGTGCGCGCCCTGACCGAATGCCATGCCCGGGCGGGTGCGGTCGGCCGGGCGGTCCAGCAGCAGCTCGTCGGGCCGGTCCCAGGCTCCGGGGTCGCGCTGCGCGCCGGCCACCGCCAGGTACACCGTCTCGCCCTCACTCATCCGCACGCCGTCGCGTTCGTGGTCCTCGCGGACCGCCCGAACCATGATCTTGACCGGACCGTCGAAGCGCAGCAGCTCCTCCACCGCGAGGTCGGTCAGCCCCGGGTTCTCGAGCAACAGGCGAGCCTGCTCGGGGTGACGAACCAGGGTGAGAGCGGCGTTGGACAGCAGGTTCGTGGTCGTCTCGTGCCCGGCGAACAGCATCAGGGTGCACGCACCGATCAGTCGCAGGTCGGTCAGCGGGCCGGCCCCGTCCACCGCCGACCCGTCCGCCACCCCCCCGGCCATCGCCGGATCGCCGATCGCCGCGAGCAGTGCACTGACCAGGTCGTCTCCCGGCTGTTCGCGGCGACGTCGGATCAGCCAGCTGAAGTACTCGACGAACTCGGCCGCCCCTTCGGCGGCCCGCTCGTCCCGCTCGGGGTGGTCGGACTCACCGAACACGATCGCGGCCAGCTTGGCCGACCAGTTCTTGAACTGGTCACGTGCGCTGCCCTCGACGCCCATCAGCTCGGCGATGACCAACGCCGGCAGTGGGAACGCCACCTCGGCCTTGAAGTCGCCCTCACCCCGCTCGGCCATCCCGTCGAGCAACTCTTCGGCGATCGTCTCGATCTTCGGTCGCAGACGGTCGAGCTGGCGGGGGGTGAACGCCTTGCGCACCGGGTCCCGCAGCGCCGCGTGCATCGGCGCGTCGTGGAACACCATCCAGCCGCGCAGCAGCTCGAAGGTGGTGCCCAGCTTGTCAGCACGCTCCGGGGTGAGCCTGCGCCAGTAAGGGGTCAGCCTGTCGGAGGAGAGCCGGACGGCGTCGGTGAAGCCCCGGCGCACGCCGTCGTAGCGGGTGACCACCCACGCCTTGTGCGTCTCGCTCCACACCGTGGGCGCCTGCTCCCGCAGCCGACCGAACGTGGCGTAGGGATCGGCGACGGCTTCCGGGGTCAACAGGTCCACAGTCAGGTCGGCGGTCACCACCATAAACTAGGACAAATCCGTGACGACGGGCAATGAGACGTCCACCATCGACGCAGGGGCGCCCCGGCCGGCAGCGCGGTCCACCTGCTCCAGCCAGTGCAGGGCGGGCCGGTACAGCGCATCGTGGCGCTGGTAGAAACGTCGCGCGGCCACGTGGCCGGCCCAACGTGGGGGGAGCAGCTCGGCGGGTAGCACCGGGTCGCGCAGGGCGAACTCGCGCCAGCGCTGCACCATCATGGTGTGCTCGGCGAACACCGAGCGGCCGGCTCCGGGAACCCGACCCTCGGGTGCAGGCTCCGGGAACTCGGCCACGAACGCGTTGTAGTCCCGGGCCAGGCCCGCCAGGTCCCACGCCCGGTTCACCACCTCGTACTCCGAGCCCAACCCGCCGATCCGACCCAGCACCGACACCACGTTCGCGGTGAGGCCCAGCTCGGCCAGCACCCGCCGGGCCAGTGGCTCGGCATCCGCCCTCGGGGTCAGCCACACACCCTGGCCCAACGGACCGAACCCGATCCACCGCAGCCGGGTGCGTAACCGATGGCGCAGCTCCCGACGGGACTCGGGCACCGAGGTCATGAGCACCAGCCAGGTCCCGTCCCAGGCCGGCGGATCCCGGCGGCGGCGGTACACCTCGTCCGCGGACTCGCCGAGATGCCCCAACGCCGCCGGGCTGAGCCGCCAGCGGATCCGCCGGCCGTACCTGGTCGAGCGCAGCCAGCCGGCGCGCGCGGTCCTGGTCAGCGACTGCCGGGCCGCACTCTCCCCCACCCCCAGCTCGCCGAGAGCGGCGAGCAGCGTCGCCGTCCATGCCTGCCGGTCGGGCTCCCGCAGGTACTCGCCGAGGACGGTGAACAGAATCGAGCGAGCGCTCGCCCCCCGGGGCTGTTCACCACCGGCGACCGCCGGCGGACCGGCGGCGAGGGCCCCGGCCGCCGCCTCGACCCTCCCGGGGGCGTACCGGGGGCTCCCGACTGGCATCCCGACAGGATAACCGAGTGCGACCGACCGTTGACGCTCGTCACACGCCACAGCAGAATGGTGACGCCGGACGAGGAGGTCAGGGCTGATGGATGTACGCACGCTGATGCGCCGTTCCGCGGGCTTCTACGCCGACCAGGTGGCCGTGGTCTCCGACGGTCGCACCCTGACCTTCGCCGAGGCGTGGTCGCGCGGTCTGCGGATGGCGAACGCCCTGATCGACCTCGGACTGGAACCCGGCGACCGGGTCGCGGTGCTGGAGGACAACACCCTGGAGGCGCAGGACTTCGTGGCCGGCACCGCCGCAGCCAACCTGGTGCGGGTGCCGCTGTACGCGCGGGACCGGCGCCAGGCGCACGCCAACAACATGGCCGGGACCGGATGCCGGGTGCTGGTGACCACCGAGAAGTACCTGCCCGACGTCGAGGGCCTGCTCGACGAGCTACCCGCGCTGGAGCACGTCGTGGTCCGCGACGCCGGATACGAGGACTGGCTGGCCAGCCACCCCGATACCGACCCGGACCCGGTGGTCGCGCCGGAGCACTTCTCGGTCATCCGGCACACCGGCGGCACCACGGGCCGGGCCAAGGGCGTGGCCTACACCCACCGCACCTGGTTGTGCTGTGTGCGGGACTGGACCTACAACCTGCCGCCGATCGCGGTGGGCGACGCCTGCCTGCACGTCAGCCCCATCTCGCACGGCTCCGGGTACCTCTACCTACCGATGTGGCTGCAGGGCGCACGCAACGTGCTGCTGGACGGGGCCACACCCGAACAGGTGCTCGACGTCATCGAGCAGCACCCGATCAACTACCTGTTCTGCGTACCCTCGCTACTGGCCCTGCTCGTGCAGGAGCCGTCCGCGACCGGGCGCGACTACTCCGCGCTCAAGACGATGTTGACCGGCGGCGCACCCATCACCGACGCGACGGCACTGCGCGGTCACGACATATTCGGTCCGGTGCTCTACCAGCTCTACGGCCAGACCGAAGCGCTGCCGGCCACCGTGATGGGGCCCAAGGAGTGGTTCTCCAAGGTCGAGGGCTCCAACCCGCTGCGCTCGGCCGGTCGCCCCCTGCCGTTCGCCGAGGTGGAGATCAGGGGCCCGGACGGTACCGCACTGCCGGTCGGCGGCGAGGGTGAGATCGCGATCCGCAGCGAGAGCCAGATGACCGGATTCTGGGGCGACCCGGAGCGCACCGCCGAGCGGCTGGTCGATGGCTGGGTGCTCTCCGGAGACATCGGCACGATGGATGCCAACGGTTACCTGTACGTGCTGGACCGTAAGGATGACATGATCATCTCCGGCGGGTTCAACATCTGGCCGGCGGAGTTGGAGAACGTGATCGCCGACCACCCGGCGGTCCTCGAGGTCGCGGTGTTCGGCATTCCGCACGAACGCTGGGGCGAGACCCCGATGGCGCTGTGTGTGACCGATGGCGCCGGCGAGGTGAGTGAGGCGGATATCGTCGATCGGGTGTCGCGCGCGCTGGGTTCCTACAAGAAACCGACGCGGGTGGAGTTCCGTACCGAGGAACTGCCCAAGAGTCCGGTCGGCAAGTTGCAGCGCAAGGTGCTGCGCGAGCCGTACTGGACCGGCGAAAGTCGGCGAGTGTCCGGGTCATGAACCGGCCCCCGGTCGAGGAGCGGGCAAGCGTCCCGCCGACGGCGTCGTACAGCTCGCGGATCGCCGGAGTCGGGTCGGTCTCGGTCCTGCGCGGAAGACGGGCGGTGATCGCGAAACTCGGTCTCGACCCGCACTGGCAGGGCGCACTCGACTTCGCGCGCAACCTGCGTGACGCGGGCATGGAGGTGATCTACCTGGGCCAAGCCACCGCGGATGAGGTGGTCGCGGCCACCAGGCAGTCCAAACCGGTGGTGGTCGCGCTCTCCAGTCTGGCGGGTACCCACCTCAAGGAGTGCCCGGTGATGCTGGCCGGGCTGCGCGGCGCGGGTCTGGACGACGTCGCCGTCGTGCTCGACGGCAGGGTGCCGGCGGCCCATGTTCCCCGGCTCACCGCGTTGGGGATCGATGCCGTCTTCTCCTCGGGGAGCGCATTCACCGACAAGGTGCGTCGGGTGGCCGAACTGGTCGGCAGCGCGCGCCGCGAGCTACTCGAATGACCGGACCGGTCCCTCGGCGGAGCGAAGGAGCGGGGGTGGCTAGCCACGACCGGATCGACGACGGGACCCCGACCCACGACGAGCTGATCGCCAGCGCGGAGCGCATCGGGCAACTGGCCGAGCAGGAGGTCGCCGAGGCCGAACGCAGCGGCTGCTTCTCCCTGGCGTTGCGCGACGTGGTGCACGAGGCCCGGCTGCACCGGCTGCTGCGCCCGAGGCGGTACGGCGGCTTCGAGCAGGGTCCGCGCATCTTCGCCGAGGTGGTGCGCACGGTCGCCCGGTACAACGCCTCCGCCGCGTGGCTGGTGTACTTCACCGCGCTGCACGAGCAGTGGGTCGCCTACCTCGACCCGGCCGGGCGCCAGGAGGTGTACGACAGCGACGGCTTCGTCGCCGACATCTACTTCCCGATCGGCACCGTCGAGTACGTCGATGGCGGGGTACGGCTGTCCGGCCAGTGGAACTTCGGCTCCGGTGTGCTGTGGGACGCCTGGATCGGGCTGGGCGCCATCGTCGCGGTCCCGGGTCACGACAGCCCGCAGCCGTGCCTGGTGTGCGTGCCGACCGCAGACATCGAGGTGGTGCGCAACTGGGACACCTACGGGCTGCGCGGCACCGGCAGCCACGGGGTGCGGGCCGACGCGGTGTACGTGCCGTGGCACCGGGTGTTGCCGCTGGCGCATGTCAAGGCCACCGCCCAGCCGGTCGGCGGCGAGTACGAGCCGGAGGCACCGATCTACCGCATCCCGTTCATGCCGATGTTCTGCGTCGGTTTCGGTGCGATCGCGGTGGGCACCAGCCAGCGGGTCGTCACCGACCTCAAGCGCCGGCTCGGCGAGCGCCAGCGGGTGCTCTACGGCCTCAAGGAGTGGGAGTCCCCGATCGCCCAGCGCAACCTGGCCGAGCTCACGGTGAAGCTGGCCTCCATCGAGGCGCTGCAGGAACGCTATGTGCAGGACCTGGAGCGCTGGCACGACGAGCGGACCCCGCTGGTGCCGGCCGAGGAGAGCGACCGGCTCAACGCCTGGCGCTCCGCCATCTGCCGGGGCGGCAGCGAGATCGCAACCCGCGCCTTCGAGATGCTCGGCGGGATGGCCGCCTACAAGGGCGACCCGGTCGAGATGGCCGTCCGTGACCTGTTCATGGTGCTGATCCACGTCGGCCAGGCCTACGAGGACAACATGCTCGGCTACGGCCGCACCCAGTTCGGGCTCAGCGGGCACCCTCTGCTCTGACCGCGCCCCCACCCGCCATCGACAGCGCGGATACCGTGTGATGTTGCCCGGCACCGCTTCGCACACGGCGGTTCAGCGACGAAGCTGGACGTTCCGGTGAACGAAGGAGTTTGAGGGTGACGCTGACCGACCGCGTGAATTCGGGACTCGAGACACAGACCGGCAGTTCCGCGGGCGAGGGCCGGGGGTTCACCCACCAGATCGCGCGGTGGCTCGCCGACGTCCCGGTCGAGGGCTCGCTGGGCGTGGTGGTCGACGAGATCACCCCGAACAGCCTGCGGATGAGCGCCCCGGTGCCGCACCGCGACGGTCGTCCGGACCCGGGCGCGGTGGACGCGCTGATCTGCGTGCTGACCGACAGCGCCGCCGGCCTCGCGGCCGCGGTCGGCCGGCCGAAGGGGCAGGGCGGGGCGACCATCGAGCTGCGGGTGGACCACGGTCCCCTGCCCGGGCCCGGGGTCCGCAGGCTGGAGGTCGAAGGGACCCAGCTGCACTCCATCGCCGGAGCGGAGCTGTGCACGGCGGTCCTGACCGACGATGCCGGGCAGGTGCTGGCCCGGGCCACCGGTCACTTCGCCGCGGTCCCGGCCGGCACCGGCGGGCTACCGACCCCACCGCCGCCCGGCGACGCGGACGCCCTGCTGGCGGCGCTGCGGCTCGGACCGGCCCACGACCCGTTGCGTCGCGGGCTCGAACTGCCCGGCCTGCTGGCCAACCCTCGGGGGGTCATCCACGGCGGGGCCCTGCTGACCCTCGTGCAGGCCGCCCAGCGGGCGGCCCTGATCGGCACGAACCCGCGGGTCGGTCAGCCGCGCCTGCTGAGCACCCAGACCGAGTTCCTGCGCCCGGTGCCGTGCAGTGACGGCTCCGGTGCGGACCTCACCACCCGCTTCGGTCGGCGTGGTCGCCGGTTCAGCACCCTGCACAGCGAGGTGGTGCTCCCGGACGGGCGGCTCGCCGCGACGACGACCGGGCTGTGGGCCACCGCGGAGTAGAGCGTGTCCCGCTACCCGGTGGGCCGCTCCGCCGACCCGCCCATCAGCCGGGGGTGGATCCGGGCGCCCGGACGGTCGAAGTAGGCGGCGGGATCGACCCGGATGAACACCGCGTCGGTGGTGAACGCCGTCGTGCCGTCCGCGGCCGTGCCCGCGCAGGCCATGAAGAGCTTGCGACCGTCCTCGCCCGCGATCCGGGCGGTCAGCCGGTACGGCTGGCCGGCCAGCACCGGCCGCACGTACCCCACCTCCAGCGCCCGGGTCACGGCCGGTTCGGCGTGCACGAACAGCAGGTAGGAAAGCAGGTCGTCGCACACGGTGGCGACCACTCCACCGTGCACCGCGCCGTGCGCGGCGGAGTGCCGGGGGCCGAACGTGATCTCGCCGATCACCTCGTCGCCGGCCTGGTAGACGGCCATGTCCAGCCCGGCCACGCCGTCGCGCCCGCACCCGAAGCAGTCCGGCCCGTGCGGCTCGGTCACCAGGGTCGCTCCGTCGGGCAAGGGCGGGTGTACCGGCCGGGACATGGGCGCCTCCAGTTGGGATGCTCGGAGTGATGCTCGGACCCTCAGCGACCCCTGAGCTGTCGGTCTGACGGTATCCGACGTGACGTCGGCCCGAGCCGGACCAGGTCAGCTCACAGCCGGCTGCCGGGCAGGTTCCTCGGCGGGAGCCGGTTCACCGGACCCGGCCGGCGGGAACTGCCAGATGACCAGCCGAGCGGCCAGGTAGGACAACACCGCCGCGACCGACAGGACGAGACCGAACTCGCGCACCATCCACAGCCGGGACGCAACGAGCGCAAGATAGCCGAGCACCGAGGTGAGACAGGCGATCGCCACGCTCGACCACAGCCAGGTCCGCGCCGCCCGGCGTGCCTCGGCGAGCAACACCACGAACTCGCAGGCGGTCACGCTGACCAGCGAGCCCAGCGCCATCGTGAGCGGGGTGAGCCGCAGGTCGAGCAGCCAGACCGCGCCGAGGCCCCACCCGGTGGCCAGCAGCGCGGCGAACACCGCTCGGGCGGCGTCCCAGCGTCGCCGCAGGAACAGCGCGAGCACCGTCCCCGCGGCGGCGATCCCGCCGAGGTTGGCCAGGTAGCGGTCGGCGAGAAGCTGTCGATATCCGCTCACGGCAGCCACCGGCAGGCCCACCAGCCGGGTCGAATACCCGGGGGGCGGCCGAGGCAGCACGGCTTCGACATCGGCCAACAGGCGCCCCTGGGCCTCCAGATCCTGCAGCCGGACTCCGTACACCAGCAACGAGACCTCGCGGTCGGGTCGCACCACGGTCGAGCTCAGGTAGCGCGGCACGAGCTCCAGGCCGGCGTCGATCTGCTCGGCGGTGGGCCGGGGGCCGAGGAAGCCGAAGAAGCTCGGTACCCCGACCACCGGGCGCAGCCGGTCGGCGAACCGGTCGGCCAGGACCCGGCGTACCTCGTCGACCCACGCGAGGGTGGTCGGGGTCATCGTGTCCGGCCCGGTCAGCTGCACCGCGATCTCGCCGGACGCGCCGAGGGTGGACTCGACGGCCCGCGCGTCGGCGAGCGCGGGCAGGCCCCGGGCCAGGTCTGTCGGGTTGCTCGACACGTCCAGCCCGGGCAGCATCCCCCAACCGCCGGCGGCGACCGCCGCCGCGGCGGCCAGCGCCGCGACCCGTACCGGCACCGACCGGTTCCGGGGCGACACACTCGGCGCCCCGGTGGGCGGCTCACCCGGCGACCCGCCCGGTGACCGACTCGGGGGCCAGAGACGGTCGAGTACCAGCGCGGCCGCGATGCTGAGCAGGATGCCGGCGGCCAGCGCGAAACCGAGGTCGCGGACGAACGGCAGCGGCGACAGGGCGAGGGTGAGGAACGCCCCCGAGCTGGCCACCGACATGACCACGACCCGACGGCGGTTCGCCACGACGGTCAGGTACAGCGGGAAGGAGCTGCCGACACCGAGCAGCAAGGGCAACAGCGCGACTGCGCCGAGTGACAGCGGCCGACCGGCCCAGCCGGCGATCGCCACCGTCGCCGCGCTGCCGAGCACCGAGGCGGCCAACGGCCGCAGCCGCTGCAACCTGCCGACCGCGACCGGGACCGGAACCACCAGGAACCTCAGCAGCACCGCGAGCGCCACGAGCGCCCCGATCACGGGCGCCTCGGCCTGCACCTCACCGGCGAGCTCGGCGGTGACCGCCGGCACCCCGCTGACGGTCACCGAGTCGACGTCCAGCCGCGCGGCCGCCACGGCGGCCCGGGTCGACTCGACGAGCCGCTCCGTGTGGTCCTGGTCCATCCCCGCCCGCGGTCGCACCAGGATCGCCACCGTGTCCGGCTCCGGGACGATGAACCGCCAGTCCGGCCGGGCCAGCCCGTCCGGGCCGAACACGACGGTCTGGCCGAACCGGGGATTGTTCAGCGTGGGCATCCCGACCGGCAGTCCCCGCACCAGCAACGGGGCGTACCTCAGGTTGACCTGGTCGACCGCCCCCTGCCCGGTGGCGGTCACCTCCGACTCCGACCTGCCGGCGGCCCTGGCGGCGGCCTCGGCCGCTTCCCGGGTGCCGTCCCGCAGCGCGGCGATCCGCAGCAGGAACTCCTGGCCGGCACCGGCGAGCTGGTTGAGCACGGTCGCCGGTCCGTAGACCGTGGCCACGTCCGGCAGCTTCGCCAGCCCGCCCTCCAACCGCAGCAGTGCGTGGGTGTGCGCGGTGTCGCTGAGGAACTCCCCGGGTTCCCGGTAGCGCAGCAGCACGATCAGCGGGTCTCCGCCGAAGTCGCGCGCCCGCTGCTCCAGCGCGGCCAGAGCCGGGTCGTTCGCCGGCAGGAACGACTCGGCGCTGGTGTCGACCCGTACCCGCAGCAGGCCTCCGACGAGCACGACGCCCGCCAGCAGCAGCACCAGGACGACCACCGTGCCGCGGCGGCCCAAACCACGCAGGGCCGGACCACGCAAGGCCTGAACGGCCCGCGCCGCGCCGCGCCGGACTGTCCTGACCATCCGTACCGCTGCCACCGTGGTCGCGCACCCGGCCCTTCGGATCTCCCGGAGCCGTGACCCGGGCGCCCGGGTGGATAGGGCCGCGACCCTACCGTCCGCCGATGGGATCCGGGCAGGCGGTGCGCCACCGCGCGGAGAACGGCGGATGGCGCCCGCACCTACCGGCGGGCCGTGTCGTTGAGTCACCATCAGTGATGTCGAACACAACGCGGTGATGGCGAATGCTCGGTTCGGGGCGGATGACGTGACGCAGCAACGACAGTCGCCCGGCACACCGGGTCCAGGCAGTGCCGGGGGGGTGCCCCGGACCCAGAGCAGGTGGGCGGGCTACGTGCCCGCCCGGATCTTCGGTCCGGTCCAGCTGGCCGGCGGGTTCGTCTCGCTCGGGGTCCGGGTGATCGGCAGCGCGATCCGGCGCCCGACCGGGTACTGGGGCGCGGTCCGCGACGAGATGTACGACGTGCTGCGGGCGTCGTGGTTCCCGGTGTGCCTCGCGGTGTTCACGTTCGGTCTGATGATCGGCATCCTGGGGCTGAACTTCGCCAGCCTGCTGGGTGCCTCGAACCTCTACGGGCAGTACTTCTTCATCGTCAACGTCCGCGACTTCACCCCGTGGATCAACTCGATGGTGGTGGCCGGGATCATCGGCTCGGCGCTCTGTGCAGACCTCGGAGCGCGCAAGGTCCGTGAGGAACTGGACGCACTCGATGTGCTCGGCATTGACCCGATACGCGAGCTGGTGCTGCCGCGGATCATCTCCATCACCCTGCTCACCCCGCTGCTGATGGTGATGTCGCTGCTGATCGGCGTGCTGTGCGCGCTGGTCAGCACGGTCACCTACGCCGACGTTCCGGCCGCCGAGTACTTCAACACCGTGTACAACAACCTCGCCGTGGTGGAGCTGGTCGTCGCGGTGATCAAGAGCACCCTGATCGGGTTCGTCATCGGGATCATCTGCGCCCACCTGGGCCTGACCACGGTCGGCGGGTCGGCCGGAGTGGGACGGGCGGTCAACCAGGCGGTCGTGATCGGGTTCGCCCTGGTGTTCGTGGTCGACCTGCTGATCAACCTCATCGCACTCGGGCTGTACCCCGAGATGCAGACCGTCCGATAAGGAACGCAGATGACCTCCACCGAGGTGGGCGCCCGGACCGTCACCGACCGACTGCGCGCGCCACTGACCACGAAGCTCACCAACATGGTCGAGATGATCGTGTTCTTCGGTCAGGCCATCCGGTGCCTCCCGCGCACCCGCGCATTCTCCAGCGAGGTGCTGCGTCAGGCCGGGATCCTGATCATCTCCAGCGGCCTGATCATCTGGTTCATGCAGATCATGATCGGCGCGGTGTTCGCCGTCGAGGGCAACTACCTCACCCGGCAGTTCGGCGCCCCGGGCTACGTCGGGATCTTCCCCGCCCTCGGTGGGTTGCGCACCACCTCACCGGAGATGTGGGGCTGGATCCTCGCCGCCAAGGTCGGCTGCGGCCTCGTCGCGGAGATCGGGTCGGCCCGGATCTCCGACGAGATCGACGCCCTCGAGGTGATGGGTATCGATCCCAAGACCTACCTGGTCGGCACCCGCCTGCTCTCCGCGTTGGTCGCCATGCCGTTCCTGTACGTGACCGGTGTCGGACTGTCCTACGTCTCGTCGTACGTCATGATCGTGCACATCCTCGGCACGGTCTCCGAAGCCGGGTTCTTCACCATCCTCTGGGCCTTCCAGAACCCGCTGGACCTGCTGTTCTCGATGCTCTGGGGCGTCCTGTTGGGCACCATCGTGATCCTCGTCGGTTGCTACTACGGCTACACCGCCAGCGGCGGCCCGGTCGGGGTGGGCAAGAACACCGCCAAGTCGATGCTGGTCAACATGGTGCTGGTCAGCGTCGTGGGGCTGCTGGCCCAGCAGCTGTTCTGGGGCGGCTTCCCGAACGCACCGATCGCCAACTAGGACGGCGCCACCCCGATGCCAACGACCGCCCTCCCCATCGATGCGGAGACCGACATGCCGGCCGCTCGTCTTCCCGCCCACCGGAGCGCGTGATGCGCGGGCCGCTGGGCGCGCTCGTCACGATCGCGGTCGCCGTCGCGGCCCTGGCCGGCGGGTTCGCGCTCGCCGCGCCCGGGTCCGACGGCCAGTACAGCGTGGTGCTGACCAACGCCGTCGGAGTGGTCGACGGCACACCCGTCCAGCTCGACGGCTTCGACGTCGGCTCGGTCACCGCGGTCAGCGCGGTCGACGGCAAAGCAGTCGTGGAGATCACCGTCGGCGCCCTGCCCAGGCCGCTGACCAGCGGCAGCATCGTGGTCGTCGAATGGCGCTCCGAGATCGGTGAGCGCTACCTCCAGCTCCGACCCGGACCGCCCGGCAACCCCGTGCTGCCCAGCGGCGCCATCCTCGAGTCCGGTCCGCCCCAGGTGCTGCTGGGCGAGCTGGTGCAGTCGCTCGACGCCCCGACCCGCGCGCACCTGACCTCCTTCCTGCGCCAGCTCGACGGCACGCTCACCGGGCACCAGCAGGACTTCAACCGGACCCTGCAGGCCGCCGGCCCGGCCCTGGACGCGTTCGGTGGCGTGTTGCACGGGGTCGCCGGAGACGGCCAGGCGATCAAGACCGTGCTGACGAACCTGCGCGAGGTCACCGACGTGCTCGCCACCCGCCGCGACGCGCTGTCCGGCACCGTCACCGACCTCAACCGGCTGACCAGCACCGCCGCGGTGC
>JAJCYC010000035.1 GCA_029263115.1 Pseudonocardia sp.
GTTCGGGCTGCATGTCACCAACCGGGCGCTGACCTCGTCGGCGCTGTCCATGGCCACCCGGGCGCTGAGCCGGCGCGGGATCGGCGACGGCGACGCGCTGATGATGCTCTCGCACGTGCCCAGCCTGGAGAGCGCCAAGCCCAGCCAGACGTTGCGCGCGATCGCCGCAACGGTACCGGCCGGCGGGCCGCTGGCCGAGGTGGTCGACTCGCGGATCGGCCTGGACGATCTGGCCGTTTCGACGGTGCCGGGGGCAACCGAACTGGCCGGGCGGCTGCGCCGGTTCCTGGTCGACTTCGGCCACCGCGCGGTCAACGAGTTCGACCCCACCTACCCCGCGTGGGAGCAGCACCCCTCGGTGGTACTGGCCATGCTGCGCACCCTGCTCGCCGACGCCCGGCCCGAGCCGGCCGGGCGGGTCAGCCCCGCGGCGGACCGGCTCGACCCGGCCACCGCCGCCCTGGTCCGCAACGCGCGCCGGGCGGTCTACCGCGCGGAGATCACCAAGAACGACATCATCCGGTACACCCACGAGATGCGCCGGCTGGTCGTCGAGCTGGGCGAGCGGCTGGCCGGGCAGCTGTCCCGGGAGGAGATGGCCCTGCTCACCGTCGATGAGCTGGGCGCCCTGGTCGGCGACCCGTCCGGCGGCGTGCCCCGCGAGCTGCTGGCCCGCCGCCGTGCGGAGCTCGACGCGGCGGCCGGGATCGAGCCCGCGGTGTGGTCGAACGGCACCCTCGCGGTGCACCGTCCGGTGCCCTCCACCAGCTCCCGGGAGATCCTGGGCGTGCCGGGCTCGGTCGGCGTCGCCCGGGGCCGGGTGCGGCTGTGCATCGACCCGCTGGGCGACTTCGACCCGGGCCAGGTGCTGGTCGCCAAGTTCACCGACACCGCCTGGACGCCGCTGTTCGTCGCGGCCGCCGCAGTGGTGACCGACGTCGGTGGGGTGCTCAGCCACGCCACCATCGTCGCCCGCGAGCTGGGTATCCCGGCGGTGGTCGACACCAAGGTCGGCACCACCGAGCTCAACGACGGCGACCTGGTCGAGGTCGACGGGGCGGCCGGCGTGGTGCGCGTGCTCGAACGGGGGGCAGCTGAAGTGGTCGGTTCCTCGTGATCCCGCGACCGAACGGCAGAACCGGCCGCCAGGCGCCGCAGACCAGCCTGAACGGCACCCGGCCGGTCGACGCCCACCCGAACCTGCCGATCACGCCGTGGGCGCTCGCCCAGGACGCGCTGCGGGTGGCCGAGCTCGGGGTGCGGTCGGTGCACGTGCACCCGCGCTGCGGTGAGGGGCGCGAGACCATCGACCTCCATCACGTCGGCGACGTGGTGGCCGCGATCCGCTCGGCGGTGCCGGCGATGGAGGTCGGGGTACCGACCTGCCGGTGGGTGCAGCCCTGCCCCGGTCAGCGCCTGGAGACGGTCACCTCGTGGGGGCGTCTGGGCCAGGCCAAGCCGGACGTGGTCGCGGTGAACGTGCACGAGGACGGCTGGCAGGCGATCTGCGCCCGGGCGTGCGAGCTGGGCATCGGGCTGGAGTTGGGGGTGTGGACCCCGGGCGACGCGGTCCAGCTGCGCCAGGTCGGGCTGCCGCCGGGGGTGGTGCGGGTGGTCGCCGAGGTGACCGTCGCCGACCCACTGGTCGCGGTCGGCGAGGCCGCCCGGATCCTGCGCGCGCTCGGTCCGGTGGACGTGCCGGTGCTGTTGCACGGTGAGGAGTCCAGCGCCTGGGCCGTGCTGGAGTACGCGGCGGCGATGGGGCTCGACACCCGCATCGGGCTGGAGGACGTGCTCACCAACCCCGACGGCCGCCCCACCGCCGGCAACGCCGACCTGGTCGCGCACGCCCTGCAGGTGCACGCCCGGGGTGGCCGCAGCCGGGGCGCCGACCGCGAACCCCGTCGACTGGCCCGCCTGCGCTGAGCGGCCGGGCGCCGGGCGCCCGCCGCTACGACTCGTCGAGCGCCGGGGAGGAGGCCTGTGCCCAGTAGCGGCGCGGGATGCGCCCGGCCAGCCGCGCGGCCCGGCCGGCCGCCACACCGAGGCGCATCGCGTGCGCCATCCGCTCCGGGTCGGCGGCCCGGGTGACCGCGGTGGCCAGCAGCACCGCGTCGCAGCCGAGTTCCATCGCCTGGGCGGCCTCGGACGCGGTGCCGATCCCGGCGTCCAGCACCACCGGGACCCCGGCGGCCTCGACGATCATCGCGATGTTGTGCGGGTTGCGGATGCCCAGTCCGGTACCGATCGGCGACCCGAGCGGCATGACCGCAGCGCAGCCGGCCTGCTCCAGCTTGCGGGCCAGCACCGGGTCGTCGTTGGTGTACGGCAGCACGGTGAAGCCGTCCGCGACCAGCTGCTCGGCGGCCTCCAGCAGTTCGATCGGGTCCGGTAGCAGGGTGCGCTCGTCGGCGATCACCTCCAGCTTGACCAGGTCGGTGTCCAGCGCCTCGCGGGCCAGCCGGGCGGTGAGCACCGCCTCGGCGGCGGTCCGGCAGCCGGCGGTGTTGGGCAGCACCTCGATGCCCAGCCGGCGCAGCAGCTCCAGCACCCCGGGCCCGCCACCGGCGTCCACCCGGCGCATCGCCACCGTGGTCAGCGCGGTCTCCGAGGCGACCAGGGCCCGCTCCAGCACCGCCAGGTTGGCCGCCCCGCCGGTGCCCATGACCAGCCGTGAGGCGATCTTGCGACCACCGATGACCAGGACGTCGTCTACACCGGTCGATTCCGGGCTCGCTCCGCTCCTCGCTCGCTGGCGCTCGCTGCGATGCTCACTCACCCTGCATCTCCCCCATGCTCAACCTCCCTGCACCGCGGTCAGTACCTCGACGGTCGCGCCCTGGGTCAGGCGCAGCAGCGGCCAGTCCGCCCGGGGCACGACCTCGCCGTCCACCGCCACCGCCACGCCCGACTTCGGAGCTCCCAGCGCGGTGATCACCTCGGCCACGGTCGTCCCGTCGTCGAACGAACGGGACTCGCCGTTCACCCGGATCCGCATCCGACCTCCCTCCCGGCCAGCCGCCCGGGGTCGGCGGCGACGGCCTCCTCCGGCACGGGGGTACCCGCCAGCAGCGCGAGTACCGCGTCGGAGGTGACCGGGGCGAGCAGGATGCCGTTACGGCCGTGGCCGGTGGCGCACAGCACCCCCGGCGCCAGCCGCCCCACCAGGGGCAGGTTGTCCGGGCTGCCCGGCCGCAGCCCGGCGACGCTCTCCACCAGCGCGTACTCCGCCAACCCGGGCAGCACCCGCTCGGCGTCGCGCAGCAGGTCGCGCACGCCGCCGACGGTGACCTCGGTGTCGAACCCGGCCTCGTACTGGGTCGCGCCGAGCACCAGCCCGCCGTCGTGGCGGGGCACCAGATAGACCTGCCGGCCCTCCACCAGCGCCCGCACGGTGCGACTCGGCGGCGGCAACGCACCGGCCCGGTGCCGCAGCCGCAGGATCTCGCCCTTCACCGGCCGCACCAGCCCGGCCAGCGCCGGGTGCAGCGCTCCTGACCAGGCACCGGCCGCGATCAGCACCTCGTCGCCCGCGCTCCGCGAGCCGTCGGCCAGCGTCACCTCGCCGCCGCCCGGGCCGCTGCTCACCGCGGTCGCGGCCGCCGGCACGAACCGGACACCCGACCGGCGCGCCGCCGCCCGCAACGCCGCCAGCAGCGCCCGGTTGTCCACCGCGAGGTCACCCGGCACACACAACCCGCCGCGCACGTCCGGGCCGATCGAGGGTTCCCGGCGGCGCAGTTCGCGGGCGGTGACCCGCTCGACGTCACGCCCGAGCCGGGCCAGGAAGCCGGCCAGCTCGACGAGCTCCGCCCGGTCGCCCGCGCCGGCGGCGACCACCACCGTGCCGTCGGTGCGCAGCCCGGCCGGGGCCTCGGCGGCGGCTTCCAGTTCGGTTACGAAACCGGGCCAGCGGTCCAGCGACGACGCGCCCAACGCGAGGAGGTGTTCCTCCCCCGGCCAGGCCTCGGTGATCGGCGCGAGCATCCCCCCGGCCACCCAGGAGGCGCCGGACGCGGGCGCCGGGTCGATCACCTCGACCCGCCAGCCGGTCTGCGCGGCCCGCCAGGCACAGCTCAGCCCGACCACCCCGGCGCCGACCACGGCCAGCCGGCCCACCTGCGTTTTCTCCGTCATCTCCCGCTCCCTGCGCCGGCATGACCCGGATCAGGTTCGACGGTCGGGGCGGCGTCAGCCCCCTCTCAGCCCGCTGCGTCGGACCCGCCGTCGACTCCGCGACCGGCCGGGCCCGTTCGGGCTCCCGTGCGCAACCGGGTTCCACCATACGCGTTGCGCCGGGCCCCGGACACGCCGCCGACCGGCCTCCCGACCTGAGCGGGCCGGCCGAATTTCCGATGCGCCGGCTGGCCGCGGTGGGGTAGAGATTTTTCACCCGACCGAGGTACAAGAGATCGTAATCACGTCGTAACGCATGCCCTGATCCACTCGACAGTAGAGTGAGCCCAGGTCACCTAGTAACTCATTGTTCACCAGTAGTTAACTCTAGCGATGCGCAGTGAACCCTCGATCGAGTAGCGCTATACCACTTCACGCGGGCCGTGTCGACGGCCCGGAGGGGGAAGGGAACTACCCGTGCAAGCAGTCGTGCACACCACCGACACCGGCCCGGATCGGCCGGTGCGGCGCATCGAAGTGAGGGGGAAGTCGTGCCGGTGATCTCCGCTCCGCAGGACTACAACGAGGACGACCTCTACGTCGACCTGCAGCCGGTCTTCGACCGCCCGCTGTACCTGAAGTGCGAAGGCTTCAACTTCGCCGGTTCGATCAAGTTGAAGGCCGCCACCGAGATGGTGACCGAGGCCGAGCGCAGCGGGTTGTTGCGCCCGGGGTCGGTGATCGTCGAATCCTCGTCCGGGAACCTGGGCGTGGCCCTCAGCATGATCGCGGCCAGCCGGGGCTACCGGTTCGTCTGCGTGACCGACCCCCGGTGCAACCTGTCCACCCGCAAGACGATGGAGGCCCTGGGCAGCCAGGTGCACATCGTCACCGATCCGCACCCGGAGGGCGGCTTCCTCGGTGCCCGGCTGCACTACGTGCGCGAGCTGTGCGCCTCGGACGACCGGTACGTCTGGCTCAACCAGTACACCAACCCGAACAGCTGGAAGGCGCACTACCGCACGACCGGGCCGGCCATCGCGCGGGCCTTCCCCCGGCTCGACGTGCTGTTCGTCGGCGCCGGCACCACCGGGACCTTGATGGGCTGCGCGCGGTACTTCCGGGAGTGGCACCGGCGGGTGTGGGTGGTCGCGGTGGACAGCGTCGGATCGGTGACCTTCGGCGCCCCACCGGCCCGCCGGATGATCCCCGGACTGGGCACCAGCGTGCGGCCGCCGATGCTGGACGAGTCCTACCTCGACGAGGTCGTGCACGTCGAGGAGCCCAACACGGTGCGCGCCTGCCACCGGCTGGCCCGGCGCGGGTTCCTGTTCGGCGGGTCCACCGGCACCGTGGTCAGCGGCGCGACCAGCTGGCTCGAGGACCACCACACGAGCCAGCTCACCGCGGTCGCACTCGCCCCGGACCTCGGTGAGCGCTACCTCGACACGATCTACCAGACGAACTGGGTCGAGGACCTCTACGGCACGGACGTGCTCGACGCCGACCAGCACGTCACCCGCTCATGGGCCGGCTGACCCGGTCGGCCCAGGAGGGGGTGACCCGATGGGACGGTCCGCGACCGCTGAACGGGAGTTCTGGGGCGAGGTGTTGCTCGCCGGCGGTCTCAGCACGCTGCCGCGCTGGTCTTCGGGCCCGACCTCGGCGGTCGTCGAGCACGAGGTGGTGCTCGGCCCCCGCCTGGTGACCGGGCTGCGGTCGGTCGCCGCGGCATCGGCGGCGCCCCTGAGCTCGGTCCTGCTGGCCGGGCACGCCAGGGTGCTCGCCGCGCTGTGCGGGACCGACGAGGTGGTGACCGGGTACCTGGCGGTGGGCGCCGAGGGGCCACTGCCCTGCCGGCTGCACACCGGTGCGACCACCTGGGCGGGGCTGGTCGCCGAGGCGCACCGCGCGGAGACCGGTGTGCTCACCCACCGGGCCTACCCGGTCGACTCGCTGCGCCGCGAGCTCGGGGTGCACGGCCCGCTGTTCGAGAGCATCTTTGACCCGACCGGCGCCGACGGCGAACTCCCCGACGGCGTCGTGCTCTGGGTGGGCGTCGCCGAGCGGGCCGGGCGGTTGGTCCTGCGGCAGCGCTGCCGAGGCGAGTCCTTCGACACGCACGCCGGGGCGAGGGTGACCGGCCACCACCTCCGGGCGCTCGAGCTGATCGTCGCCGGCTGGTCGGCGCACACCGACGCGCCCCGAGAAACAGCCTGACAGCACGACGCCGTGACCGGGCAGAGCAGCTCGCACGGCATCCGAAGGAGGAACGCGTGTCCAGCGATGTCGAGGTCGTGCCGGCCGGGGCCTCATCTACCGTGCGGCCACACCCCGATCCGGCGGCCGAGATCGAGGCGATCTTCGCCGAGGTGCTGGCCGGGGTGGTGGACGCCGAATCGGTGTCGGTGGACAGCCACTTCTTCGACGACCTCGGGGCGGACTCCCTGGTCATGGCCCGGTTCTGCGCCCGGGTCCGCAAGCGACCGGAGCTGCCGTCGGTGTCGATGAAGGACATCTACCGGTACCCGACGGTCACGACCCTCGCCGCGGCCCTGGCGCCCGTGCGGACCGAGCCAGGGCCGGATTCGCAGTCCCGACCGGCACCGGAGCCCGAGCCGGAGCCGGAGTTCGACGAGACCCCGCGGGGCAGCACGGCTCGCTACCTGCTGTGCGGTCTCGCCCAGTTCGTCATCATGATCGGGTACACCTACCCGTTCGCGCTGGTCACCGTGACCGGCTACCGGTGGATCTCGACCAGCGCCGGGCTGCTGGAGACCTACCTGCGCTCGGTGGTGTTCGGCACGGCCGGCTTCGTCGGGCTGTGCCTGCTGCCGGTGATCGCCAAGTGGCTATTGATCGGTCGGTGGAAGCCGCAGCGGATCCCGGTGTGGAGCCCGCGCTACCTGCGTTTCTGGTTCGTGAAGCTGCTCATCCGGGCCAGCCCGATGGCGGTCTTCGTGGGCACCCCGCTGTACCTGGTGTACCTGCGCGCGCTCGGCGCGAAGATCGGCCGGGGCGCGGTCCTGCTCAGCCCCGGCGCGGTGTGCACCGACCTGTTCAGCGTCGGCGACAACACCGTGGTGCGGAAGGACTCGCTGATCTCCGGCTACCGGGCGCACGCCGGGGTGATCGAGATCGGCGCGGTCCGGCTGGGCCGCGACGTGCTGGTCGGCGAGGCGACGGTGCTCGACATCGGCACCTCGATCGGCGACGGCGCCCAGCTCGGCCACGCCTCCTCGCTGCACACCGGGCAGTCGGTACCCGCCGGCGAGCGCTGGCACGGCTCACCCGCCGCCCCCACCGGCGTCGAGCACCGCCGGGTGGGCCAGGTCCACCGCACCGGCCTGCGCCGGTTCAGCTACTCGGTCGCGCAGCTGGTCTGGCTGTTCGCGTTCTGGACCCCGCTCGGGCTGGGCGGGCTGACCCTGCTGCTGACCGAGGTCCCGCAGCTGGCCGCGTTGATCACGCACGGCCCGCTGGCGTTCACCACCTGGGTGTTCTACCGGGACGCGCTGATCGTCTCCACCGCGCTGTTCTTCGGCGCCATCGTGGTGGGCCTGCTACTGGTGGCGATCGTGCCCCGGGTGCTCAACCTGGCACTCGAGCCCAACCGGGACTACCCGCTCTACGGCCTGCGCTACTGGGCGCACCGGGCGATCTCCCGCCGCACCAACGTCAAATTCTTCATGAACCTGTTCGGGGACAGCTCCTACGTCACCGGCTACCTGCGCTGGATCGGCTACGACCTGGGTCAGGTGGAACAGACCGGGTCGAACTTCGGCAGCCGGGTGAAGCACGAGAACCCGTTCCTGACCAGCATCGGCACCGGCACGATGGTCGCCGACGGGCTGTCGCTGATGAACTCCGACTACTCCAGTACCTCGTTCCGGCTGTCCCGGGTGGCGGTCGGGCCGCGCAACTTCCTCGGCAACAACATCGCCTACCCGGCCGGCGGGCGCACCGGCGACAACTGCCTGCTGGGCACGAAGGTGATGGTGCCGCTGGACGGGCGGGTGCGCGAAGGGATGGGCCTGTTGGGCTCGCCCAGCTTCGAGATCCCCCGCTCGGTGGAGCGTGACGCATTGCTGGCCCCGACCGACCCCGAGCAGCAGCGCCGCCAGCTGCGGGCGAAGAACCGGCACAACCGGGGCACGATCGCCCGGCACCTGCTGGTGCGCTGGTTCATGGTCTTCCTCACCACGGTGTTCGCCGGGGTGGCGGTCGACCTGTACGCCGCGATCGGGACGCTGTCGGTGATGCTGTTCGGCACGCTGACCATGCTGGTCGGGGTCAGCTACTGGATCCTGGTGGACCGCTCGGTGACCCGGCTGCAGACGCTGGCCCCGAAGGGCTGCTCGATCTACGACAAGGACTTCTGGCGGCACGAGCGGTACTGGAAGGTGCCGGCGCAGATGTACATGATGGCCTTCAACGGCACCCCGATGAAGAGCTTCATCTGGCGCTGCCTCGGCGTGCGGATCGGCCGGCGGGTGTTCGACGACGGCGCGCACTTCTCCGAGCGGACGTTCGTGACCGTCGGCGACGACTGCACGCTCAACGTGGGCAGCGGTGTGCAGTGCCACTCTCAGGAGGACGGCGCGTTCAAGTCCGACCGCAGCGCGATCGGCGCGAGGGTCACCCTCGGGGTCGGCGCGTTCGTGCACTACGGCGTCGAGATCGGCGACCACGTGGAGCTGGGCCCGGATACGTTCGTGATGAAGGGCGAGGAGGTGCCCCCGGCCAGCCGCTGGTGCGGCAACCCGGCCCTCGACGAGCGGGCGGTGCATCGCTCCCTGGTGACGGCGGCGGCCGCCGCACCGCCCGGGATCGGCGCGGCCCTGCCGGTCGGTGCGGCCGGGCACGGCGCGATCCGCGACTCCGGACGGTTCGCCGTGCAGGCGACCCTCCCGGTGCCGGGCGCCAACCCGGTGCCGAGCCCGCATCCCTTGCCGGGCCCGCACCCGCCGCGCGGCTCGTTCCCGCCGCCGGTCCCCCCGCGCACCCGGTCCGCGGTGGAGCAGTGGCAGGCGATCCCGGTGCTGCCGCGCCCGCTGAGCAGCGACGACCCCGACCTGACGATGGCCTACCGCAACCTGGCCCACCTGGTGCACCGGTCCGCCGCGATGGAGGCGAAGCTCGACGCCTACGCCCGCCAGGCCGCCAGGGCCGGTCGGCGGGGAGCGGCGGTCGCGCTGCTGACCAGCGCGTGCGTGCTGGTCCTCACCGCCGGCACGATGATCGGCAGCGGGGTCGTGCCGAGGCAGTGGCTGTCGCTGGTCGGTCTGCCGGCCTCGACCGCCCCGGCGGGGCCTGGCACCACCCAGGACGCCGGTGGCGAGGGCCCCGCCGAGCAGGGCGCGGAGCAACCCCTGGCGGAGTTCGTCGACGAGTTCTTCGCCATGCTGCCCGGCGACCTGTCCGGGGCATACGCCAAGCTCACCCCGGACCTCCAGGGCAAGCTCGGCGGCCTGGCCGGGTTCACCCGGCTCTACCGCGACATCGCCAGCGTGCGGCTGGCGGGCGAGCCGGTGGTGGTGGACGCCGACACGGTCACCGCGACGATCCGGTTCCAGCGCAAGGGTGGCGTGGTGACCGACGAACGCTACGAGTACACCGTGGTCGAGGGCACCGAGGGCGAGCTCCAGCTCACCGAGTGGATAGCGCTGCCCTAGCTGTACTGCCCGTAGCCGCCGCCGGCGCCCCGTGGGCCGGGGCGCCGGGGGCGCGGGTCAGGCACCGGGCGGGGGACCGCCGCCGTTGGGGACCACCAGGGTGGCGTGGTGGATCTCGTGGGGCTGCGCG
>JAJCYC010000036.1 GCA_029263115.1 Pseudonocardia sp.
AGCCATACTGGCCCGTCTTGACCTGCTCAAACACCAGCGCTACCGCGCGTTCCCGCACCTCACGTGGGTACGTCTTACTCCGTGTCATGATCAGATTCTCCACTCCAGTGTGGAGCCTCCATCAGACCCGGGGCGGTTCAAAATGTCGTCACCGGATACACGGTGCTCACCGAGGCTATCCGTGCACGTCAGAGCGGACTCAGTGCTCAGATCCGGACGCCGTAGGACTCCATTGGAGGCCACGAAGGAGGCAAGGTGCTCGGCCGCGACATAGCAACCGATGGGCCGACACCGCCGGGGATCACCGGAACCGCTGGGCGCCAACGGGACCACCAGGACCTCACCGGACACCTCGGCCACCATCAGCCAGTGCGCGGGAGGCTTCGCCGGATAGAACAACGGATCACTGCTCCACGCCTCGACCACATCGTCGATTACTAACTGGGTTGATGTAGCTACTTGCGGCCGGCGGCCAGGCGGCCGTCGAAGGCGATGTCGAAGGCGTTGAGGGCGGGCTTCCAGCGGATCGACCAGCGGCGGCGGCCCTGGCCGGTCGGGTCCAGGCTCATGATCGCCATGTAGACGCACTTGAGCGCGGCGGCCTCGTTGGGGAAGTGTCCTCGGGCCTTGACCGCGCGGCGAATCCGGGCGTTGACCGACTCGATCGCGTTGGTGGTGCACACGATCTTGCGGATCTCGGCGTCGAAGCTCAGGAACGGTACGAACTCCGCCCACGCGTTCTCCCACAGCCGCACGATCGCCGGGTAGCGCTCGCCCCAGGCCTCGCAGAACTCCAGGAACCGTTCCATCGCCGCCGCCTCGGTCGGTGCGGTGTAGATCGGGCGCAGCGCCTTGGCGATCGCGTCGAAGTGCTGGCGGCCTGCGTAGCGGAAGGAGTTCCGCAGCAGGTGCACCACGCAGGTCTGGGTGATCGTCGCCGGCCAGGTCGCGGTGACGGCGTCGGGCAGCCCGGTCAGTCCGTCGCAGACGACCATGAGCACGTCGTTCACGCCACGGTTCTTGATCTCGGTGAGCACGTGCAGCCAGTACTTCGCGCCCTCACCGCCGTCGCCGGCCCAGAGCCCGAGGATGTCGCGGTGCCCCTCGCAAGTCACCGCGAGCGCGACGTAGACCGGGCGGTTGGCGACCTTCCCATCCCTGATCTTGACGTTGATCGCGTCGATGAAGACCACCGGGTAGACCGGGTCCAGCGGCCGGTTCTGCCACTCGGCCATGCCCTCGATGACCTTGTCGGTGATCGTGGAGATCGTCTGCCGCGAGACCTCGGCGCCGTACACCTCGGCCAGGTGGGCCTGCACCTCGCCGGTGGTCAGCCCCTTCGCCGACAGCGAGATCACCAGCTCATCGACCCCGGAGAGGCGGCGCTGCCGCTTGGCGACGATCTTCGGCTCGAACGTGGCGTCGCGGTCACGGGGCACCTCGATCTCGACCGGGCCGACCTCGGTCAGCACCGTCTTGGCGCGGTGGCCGTTGCGGGAGTTCCCGCCGTCACGGCCGGCCACGTCGTGGCGGTCGTAGCCGAGGTGATCGGTGATCTCGCCCTCCAGCGCGGACTCAACTAGGCGCTTGGTGAGCTGAGCCAGCAGCCCGCCCTCACCTGCCAGCTGCAGGCCACCCTCCCGGGCCCGCCCGGCCAGCCGGGCGATGAGCTGCTCATCGACCGCATCCAGCCCGCCGGCCGGCGCCGGATCCGCCGGCTCCTCACCAAGGACCACATCCAGGTCAACCATCTGCTCGGGCATCACATCAGTCATAGGTGTCAGTCTCCTTGATCGGAGTTACACCGTTGTTTTTACAGTCCCCCTCAAGCGCCGCGGGCAGGGTGTAAGGTGTTGCCCGCCGCTGAAGATGACGATGATGGCGCCATTCAGGATGACGACGACGGCCCGACATATTGGGCGGGTTGGTCGTCAGGGTGGCGGCGTGGTCGCCAAGGTGGCGCGAGTCTCCGGCTGACCCGGCGGTTCGGCGTCGTTACGGTGCCGTCCGGTTGCGGGCGCGCGAGGACTCGGCGGGAGCGGTGTCTCAGCCCGGCCGGGTGACGAGCCGGCCGTGGGTGATCTGGCCGATCAGCGTCCAGGGCGGGATGTGTGGGGCGACCCGGGTGCGCAGGCTGATCGCGGCGGCGGCCAGCGCGTCGAGGGCCTCACCGAGCTGGGTGGGCTGCGGCGCGAGGTCGGCGATGACGTCGCGGTCGACCTGAGCGAGCCAGTTCAGCGCTTGGGCGCGTAGCCACTCGACGTGGGCGGGGTCGCGGCCAGCGCGGATCCAGCGCCGCACGGTGGACAGCGGCCGCTGCAGTTGCGCGGCGATCCGCCGGTATCCCGTGCCACTGGCGCTGGCCTGCAGCGCGGAGCCGATCACGGCGGTGGTGTCGGCCCGGCGTGGGGCTACCACGGCGGGCAGCAGGACGTGGGTTCCGCCGCAGGTGCGGCAGCGGGCCCGTCGCGGTCGCAGGGACACGGTGGTCGTGCCGTGGTCGCGCACGCTGCGGGCCCGAGCATGCCCCCACGGCTGCAACGGCGCGGCACACGAGGGGCAGGGCAGCGTTCCGAGGGTGAGGTCGGTCTCGGCCTGTCCGGTGTCGGCGATGCCGATCATCGGGTCGGGTTGGGGGCACGGCGCACGAGCATGGTCTACCAGCCGCACGGCTGGTAGGGGTCAGCTGGTGTGGGCAGCGGCGCGCGTCCGGGCAGGGCTGGACGGTGCAGGTCAGCCGGGCCCGGCTCGCCACGATGAAGACCACCGGTGACGAGCAGGCGTGGTCGACGCTGGGACGGACCCGTTGATCGTCACGGTGGCGGCGCCGACGAACGCGGTGGAGACGAGTCGCTCGTCGTCACCCTCAATGGCGGGAACCGACCGTCAGGTCGTCATCCTCAGTGGCTGTCAACAGTAAGGGCGCACATCGACGTACCGGAGATGCCTACCTCCGGACCCAGCGACTCCAGCTTCGCCCACCTGTTCATTGTGCCTGCTCATGGGATGTCTACCAACCAGGCGAGTCGAGTCGCTTCATCGGATCATCCGGTCGCTGGCATGACCCAGTCATGCCAGCAAGATCCCCCGTGTCGCAATCCAGGTCCCTCTACCTGCGAAAATGGAGCCGCCCTGGGGAGTCGAACCCCAGACCTACGCATTACGAGAAATCTCGTCACCGGGTACACAGTGCTCACCCGGCCCATCCGTGCACGTCAGAGCGAACTCGGCGCTCAGATTCGGACACCGTTGGACTCCAGTTCGTTCCACGAATGGCTCCACGCCGAAGATCGATTGGGCAGGGGTCGGCTCGCCTCAGCTGGCGTCGCGCTCACGGTCCAGGCGTTCCAGCAGCCAGGAGCGCGCCATCGTGGAAACCGGCAGATGACGCTCACGAGCCAGTTCCTGCAGCTCGCCGAGCTGCTCGTCAGTCAGGCGCAGGTTGAACATGCGGCTGGGCCGGTTCGGTCGGGTGATCGCCGTACCGTCCGGGTACGGAACGGCCGTGTCCGCTTCGGCCTCCAGTCTGCGGGCGTCGGCCCGAGCGGAGCGTGCGATCTCGTCGTCAAGCTTCTTGGTCATCGGCCACCACCTTGCTGTAGAGCGTGAGGTCTCGCCCGCTTGCCGGCCATGCGTTCATCCCGTGCAGCTCGCCGTCCAGATCCCGGTAGGCGATCACCACGAGCACCCGACCGGCCGAGTCCGATCGCCCGATGAAACCGGATGCGCCGACCCGCGAGGACGGGTAGGGCGACAACTCCACGAGGTGCTGGTCGACCATCACTTCCTGAGTCCACTCCGGCTCCAGATCCACCGCGCCGGGATAACGGGCTGACCGACTACGGATGTAGTCCGCGTCCTCATCCGTCCACCACAGCCTCACCGCTTCATCGTAAGCCATTGTCTTACGACCGGTTCGAGGACGCAACCGTCCGATCCCGTGAGGTGCCGGTCCCCCGGTGGCGCCGTGCGCCGCTACCGAGCGGGTGAGCCGTGGGCCAACTGCCCGAGCGTGCTCACCGAGGGTCTCAGTGAGCACAGAGTTTCCGGTGAACTACGCATTCACGCTGGTTCCACGCTACAGGCCTCTCACCAGCGTAAACGCCGAAACTGATTCCACAGGCATTCCACGGCCCCAAGGACTCCTGCCCTGATAGGCCGCTGACCAGCAGAAATAGAGCCGCCTTGGGGAGTCGAACCCCAGACCTACGCATTACGAGTGCGTCGCTCTAACCGACTGAGCTAAGGCGGCGGATGGAACGCCCTACAGTCTAGTAGGCGCTCTCGGGGACCGGCGCAGCCGGGCGGTCGGCACTCCGGCAGAGCCGGCGGAGCCGGCAGAGGTGCTCGGACGCACCCCCACGTGTCACCGGGCCGTCCCGGGGTAATACTGCGGTGTGAGCGTCACCTTGCGCCGTCCCGGCGTCGGTCGTTGGCTGTGGTGGGCGGTCAGTGGCCGACTCGATCCCCGCTACCGCGAGTGGGCCTTCCACGATCTGACCTGCCGCACCTGGCCACTGCGACACCTGGCCCGGCTGATGGTGCCCGCGCTCCCGGTGGCCGCCGCGCTGATCGCGGCGCTGCCCGGGCCGCTGTCCGTACGGCTCACGGCGACGATCATCGGCGTGGTGGTGGGGCTGCTGTACTCGTTCGTCTTCCTGCACGAGTCGACCGAGCGGCGGGCATCGAGGCTGGGATACCCGCCGGGTGCCGCCGGGACCGCGCGGGAGCAGCGGCAGGCAGCCGACGTGCTCGCACGGGACGCGGAACGGTTCCTGCGCGAGCGGTCCGGCCGCCCGGGGCGGTGGCGCCAGTGGTGGTGACCAGGCTCTGAGCAGGTGTGGGAGCAGACCAGGCCGCTGAACGTCCACAGCGGATCGTGGCCTCCACCCGACCCGACGCCATCGCCAGAACCGGGGACGGCGAGCCGCGAGCTCAGCCGGTGTCCGGGGGTCGGTGTCCCGTGGGTTGGGGGAAGCACAGGACGGTGAGCATGGCCTCCACCGCGATCCGCGGCTTGACGTTCAGCTCCAGCGCCTCCCGGCAGGCCAGCACCGCCTCGAGCCTGCGCAGCGTCGACTCGCTGGTCCAGTCGCCCGCCGCCCGCCGGATCTCGGCGGCCCGGTCGGGGTGGGTCGGCGCGACCGAGGCCCGCAACCGCGCCGTCAGTACGTCGCGGTAGAACCCGGCGAGGTCGACCAGCGCCCGATCAAGGCTATCGCGCTGGCTGCGGGTGGCCCGGGAACGCTGCTTGCGCTCCAGCTCGCGCTCGGCGGCCTTGGCGCCCCGGGCCGCGGCGGCCACCCCCTTGCCGGTACCGCCGGCACCCATCGCGGTGGCCAGTGCCTCGCGTTCGGCCACGTCCCGGGTACCGGCCAGGTCGGCGGCCTCGGCCTCGGCGGTGCCGATCAGCTCGTCGGCGGCGGTGAACACCTCACCGAACCCGCGCAGCGACGTGGGCAGCGCCAGCACCCGCTCGCGGCGGGCGCGCGCCTCGTCGTCGCGGGCCAGCCGCCGCGCCCGCCCCACGTGCCCGCCGCAGACCGAAGAAGCCCAGCTCGCCCGCTCGATGTCGATGCCGTCGCGGTCGTGCAGCACCGCGGCGATGGCGTCGGCCGGCGGTGTGCCCAGCGGCACCGCCCGGCAGCGGGAGCGGATGGTCACCGGCACGTCGTCCGGGTGGTCCGACGGCGCGCAGAGCAGGAAGACCGTCGATCCCGCAGGCTCCTCGACCGCCTTGAGCAGGGCGTTCGCCGCGCCCTCGGTCAGCCGGTCGGCGTCGGCGATCAGCAGGATCTGCCAGCGCCCGGTGCTCGGGCGCCGTGCGGCGATCTGCACCAGCGCGCGCATCTCGCTGACCTTGATGGACAGTCCGTCCGGGACCACCTCGCGCACGTCGGCGTGGGTACCGGCGAGCACCGTGCGGCAGGCCTGA
This sequence comes from Pseudonocardia sp., assembly GCA_029263115.1. Taxonomy (GTDB): domain Bacteria; phylum Actinomycetota; class Actinomycetes; order Mycobacteriales; family Pseudonocardiaceae; genus Pseudonocardia. The sequence continues at coordinate 5,936 of JAJCYC010000036.1, forward strand.
CAGACCCCGCAGCCCGGCCCCTCCGGCGGCGGCTCGGCGCACTGCAGCGCGGCGGCGAATGCCCGCGCGGCCACCGAGCGGCCACACCCCGGCGGCCCGGTGAACAGCCACGCATGGGTCATCGCGGATTCCTCGGCGGCGGCGGCCGACAGCTCCGCGACCGCCCGGTGCTGCCCGACGACGTCGGCCCAGACGCTCACCGACGGTCAGCTCCGGCGGGCGGCCGACCGGCCCCGGTCCCGGACCAGCGGGCCGAGCGCATCGCGCACCCGCTCGCGCACCACCTCGGGCGAGGCGTCCGCGTCGACCACCAGGTAACGGTGCGGTTCGGCGGCGGCCATGCTGGTGAGCAGTCGCTGTACCCGCAGGTGCTCCTCGCCCATCGCGATCGGCTCCGCGCGGCGCTGGGTCAGGCCCGGGTCGGTGGACGGAGCGCGGTCGAGCAGCACCGTGACGTCGGGGCGCAGCCGACCGGTGGCCCAGGTCGCCAGGTTCTCCAGCTCACCGGCGTCCAGTTCGACCTCCTCGCCGCCGGACCCGAAGCCGAACTGGGCCAGCGGGCTGGCCAGGAACCGGTCCACCACGACGATCCCGCCGGCCTCCAGCGCCGGGCGGACCTCGCGCTCGACCACGTCGGCCCGCACCGCGGCGGCGGCCAGCGCTCGCGCCCTGGTGCCGGCCAGGTCGCCGCCGCGCAGCAGGTTCGCCAGCCGCGGCCCGTCGTCACGGCCCTCGCCGGGCTGGGTGACGATGTGACCCTCGGCGCGCAGCCACCGGACGAGCGACCGGGTCTGCTCGGCCGATTCCACGGCCGTGGCACCCTCTACCGCGACCAGCATGCCGGCCCCGCCATGCCGGTCGACCCGGCGCAGCGCGGCGATCAGGTCGGGCAGCAGCGGCTCGGAGCGGCGGTCGTCCATCTGCCGGTAGGCCAGCACCCCGACCAGTGCCGCGACCAGCCCGGCCGCCCCCATCACCGTGCGGGTGCCGTCGATGTGGAACGGGTGGCCGGCCACCTCGACGACCCGGGTCTGCACCAGCCCGACGGTGAGCGGGACGACGGCCATCGAGGCCAGCAGGTCCAGCCGGACGATCGACTGGACGAACGCCACCACCCGGCCGCGGATCTCGTCGGCGACCTGGGCCCCGATGATGGTCAGCCCGGTCAGGAACGCCATGCCCGCGCAGCAGCCGACCAGCGCCACCGCGCCGAGCGCGACGAACAGGTGCGGGGCCAGCGACACCAGGATCAGGCTGATCCCGGCCGCGACGATCGCCGCGCCGAACAGCCGGTTGTGCGGCAGCCGCCGGGCCAGCCCCGGGGTGGCGCCCATCCCGACCGCCATCCCGACGAACACCGAGACGAACAGGATCCCGTACGCCGCGTCGCCGCCGCCGAGGCTGGTGGCGTACAGCTTCGCCAGCGCGATCACCGCGCCGCCGGCCGCGAAGGCACCCATGATGCCGATCACCAGGCCGCGGATGAGCGGGGTGGAGCCGACGAACCTGGCGCCGTCGCGCAGCAGGGTCAGCAGGCTCGCCTGCTCCTCCCGGGCCCGGCCCGGTGAGCGCCCGGAGATCTCCGGGATGCGGAACCACACGGTGAGCGCCGTGAGCAGGTAACCGGCCCCGTTGATCATCAGCGCGATGTACACCGTGGTGGTCGGACTGGGGTTCTCGCCGAGGAAGGCGCCCACCGAGGAGACGGCGGTGAACAGCCCGGACGCGGTGATCACCGCGACGCCGTAGGTCATGGCCAGCGACAGCTGGTTGGCGGTCTCGATCTGGTCGGGCCGGCGCAGCAGGTTGGGGATCGAGGCGTCCTTGGCCGGGATCCAGAACATCGAGCAGATCTCGATCAGGAAGGTGGCCGCGAACAACCAGAACAACGAGCCGACCAACGGGATCGAGAAGAACAGCGCGAACCGCGACAGGTCGCAGATCACCATCAGCTTGCGCCGGTCGAACTTGTCGGCCAGCGCGCCGGCGATCGGTCCCAGCAGCAGCGCGGGCAGCAGCTTGGTGGCCACCACGCCGCCGAGAGCGAAGCTCTGTGCCTGGTAGCCGCTGGTCAGCTGGGTGGCCAGGGCGGAAAGCGCGAGCAGGGAGAGCCAGTCGCCGGTGGAGGCCAGCGCGGTGACCGCCCACAACCGGCGGAAGGCGGGGATGGCCAGCACACCGCGGACCCGGTGCGCGACCGCCGAGTCGATGTCGAGCCCGCCGGAGCCGCCCAGCGGGGTGCCGCCGGGAGCGGTCCGGTCGGCGGGGTCCGGCTCACCACCCGACACCGTGTCGACGGCGATCTCGCCCCACCTCCCCGAGCCCGGCGCCGCAGGCGTAGCGGCGACCCCCAGGGTAGCCGCCGGGTGGTCGCCGCCCACCCCCGGCCGTGCTCCCTCAGCGGTGGCTCAGGTTCGTCCGGACGTCCTACCGCCCCGCGTCGAGCACGCTCACCACCGCCTGGACCAGGATCAGCAGGAAGATCGCCACGAACACCACGGTGAACGCGATCGAACCGAGCCGTCCGCCGGAGCGCCTGGTCAGCCCGGTCAGACTCGCCGCCTCGACCGGTGCCGCCGGAGGCCGGTACTCCCGCCGGACGTACCGGCCCGGCCGGAGTTCCGCCCCGGCGCCGGGCGATGCCAGGGTCCGGGGGGCCGGGCGGGAGTCGTCGGCAGGTGCGCCACTCCGTCGGTCCGGGGCACCGTCGGCCGGTGGGTCGTCCTCGGCGGGCACGAAGTCCTCGCCGTCGAGTTCGGCGAGCAGCTCCGCGAGGGTCCGGTCGTCGAGACGAGGCAGCTTCGGCGTGACGATCGGCGGCGGCATGGAGTCGGTGATCACGGGCAGCAGCGGGTCGGTGCGCTCCTCGGGGCGCTCCGTGCCGTCCGGCCCGTGCATCGCATCGGTGCTCACGCCTGGTCAGGGTAGAGCAGCGCCCACACCGCGCGCACCGTCAGGCTATGCCGGGGTGGCGGTCTTCTTGCGGCGGACCGGTGCCTTCTTCTTCGGGGTGGTACCGGCCTTGGCGCGGCGTTCGGCGAGCAGCTCCGCGGCACGCTCGTCGGTGAGCTCCTCGACGGTGTCGCCCTTGCGCAGCGACGCGTTCGTCTCGCCCTCGGTGACGTACGGGCCGAAGCGGCCGTCCTTGATCACCATCGGCTTGCCGGACGCCGGGTCGACCCCCAGCTCGCGCAGCGGCGGCGCGGGGGCGGCCCGCCCCCGCTGCTTGGGCTGGGCATAGATGGCCAGCGCCTCGTCCAGGGTCACCGAGAAGATCTGCGCCTCATCGGTGAGCGAACGCGAATCGGTGCCCTTCTTCAGGTACGGCCCGTAGCGGCCGTTCTGCGCGGTGATCTCGGCGCCGTCGGCCGGGTCGGTGCCCACCGCCCGGGGCAGCGACAGCAGCTTCAGCGCGTCGTCCAGGGTGACCGAGTCCAGCTGCATCGACTTGAACAGCGAGCCGGTGCGCGGCTTCGGGATCTTGGTCTTGGGCGTGCCCTCGGGCGGGTCGGGCAGCAGCTCGGTGACGTACGGCCCGAACCGGCCCTCCTTGGCCACGATCTCGTGCCCGGTGACCGGGTCGGTGCCCAGGGACCGACCCTCCTGCGGCACCGAGAACAGCTGCTCGGCGATCTCCCGGGTGAGCTCGTCGGGCGGCAGTTCGTCGGACAGGTTCGCCCGCTGCGACTTCTCCGCCCCGTCGTCGGTGACCATCCGCTCCAGGTACGGCCCGTAGCGGCCCACCCGGACCACCACGTCGCGGCCCTCCGAGTCGGCGAACAGCGGGATCGCGTTGATCTCCCGGGCGTCGATCTCCTCCAGGTTCAGCCCGACCATTTTCTTGAGCCCACCGGAGCGGGCCACCGACACGTCGGCGGCGGGCTCCACGAGGGCCCCGTTGCCGGCCGAACCGAAGTAGAACCCCGACAGCCAGTCGGTGCGCTGCTGGTCGCCGCTGGCGATGGAGTCGAGCTCGTCCTCCATGGCGGCGGTGAAGTTGTAGTCGACCAGCCGGCCGAAGTGCCGTTCCAGCAGCCCGATCACGGCGAACGCCACCCAGGACGGCACCAGGGCGCTGCCCTTCTTCCACACGTAGCCGCGGTCCTGGATGGTCTTGATGATGCTGGTGTAGGTGGACGGGCGGCCGATGCCCAGCTCCTCCAACGCCTTGATCAGGCTGGG
>JAJCYC010000037.1 GCA_029263115.1 Pseudonocardia sp.
GGCACCGGCCGGTTCCTGCGCGAGCGCAAGCCGGACGTACAGATCATCGCCGCCGAGCCACGCTACGGCGAGCTGGTCTACGGGCTGCGCAACCTCGACGAGGGGTTCGTCCCGGAGCTGTACGACCCGTCGGTGTTGACCGGCAAGTACTCGGTGGGCAGCTTCGACGCGCTGCGCCGCACCCGCGAGCTGGTGGCCCAGGAGGGCATCTTCGCCGGCATCTCCACCGGCGGCATCCTGCACGCCGCGCTCGCGGTCGCCGAGAAGGCCGCCGGCGGCAGGGACCGCGCCGACATCGTGCTCGTGGTCTGCGACGGCGGCTGGAAGTACCTGTCCACCGGTGCCTACTCCGGCGACCTGGAGGAGTCGGCCAAGCACCTCGACGGCCAGCTCTGGGCCTGAACTCCCGCCCGCTCCCCGTGCCCGCGCGCTCCCGCGCGCCCGGTGCTCGCGCTCGCTTCCTGTGATCAACAGTACGTGAGCCTGGTTCGACCATTCACCAACGCGACCCGGACGGTGTGGGACCTGTGGGTCGCGGGCTGCCGCTCGACGATGCGCTCGCCCGGGTCGGCCGGTTCTCGCCGTCCGAGTTGTTGATCCGGCGGTCCCGGCACCCGGGGCACGAGGATGTCGGAGCCTGGGCGACGGGACGGGGTGCTCGCTGGATACGGCTGGCTGACCCTGAGGCTGCGCTGTGGCCAGGTGGGCGCCGCGGATTCCGTCCGGCTGGTCGAGGACGTCCTGTGTGAGCGCGGCGGTGGGGGGCGAGCCACCGGAGCCGGGTGATCCGGGCGGCGGGGCGGATGGACACCGGTGCGAGCGCGGACGTCACTACGGCCGCTCGCGTAATGTCGAGGGCATGGTGACCCCTGAGCCGGGCCGCACCCGGGCGGCGGATCGGCTGCTGCCGCCCCGGCCGATCGTGGCCGCGGTCACGATACTGCTGTTCACCGGTGCGCTCTGGGTCATCGAGGCGTTCGACCAGCTCACCGGTGAGGCGCTGGACGGTGACGGGATCTGGCCGCGCGACGTCGACCAGCTCGACGGCATCCTCTGGTCGCCACTGTTGCACGGCGGGTGGTTGCACCTGGAGGGCAACACCGTACCGATCCTGGTCTTCGGCTTCCTCGCGATGGCCGGCGGGATCGGCCAGTGGCTGGTGGTGACCGCGATCATCTGGCTGCTCGGCGGGTTCGGGGCGTGGCTGATCGCCGACTCCGGCTCGGTGACCATCGGTGCGTCCGGGCTGGTGTTCGGCTGGCTGGTGTTCCTGCTGGCCCGAGGGTTCTTCGCCGGCAACGTCAAGCAGATCGTGCTGGCCGTGCCGCTGTTCATGCTGTGGGGCGGTGTGCTGCTCGGCGTGCTGCCCGGGCAGCCCGGCATCTCCTGGCAGGCGCACCTGTCCGGTGCGATCGCCGGGCTGCTGGCCGCGCGGGTGGTGGGCCGGGCCGGTGCCCGGCCGGCCCGACGGGGCTTCGCGACATGACCGACGTCCGCGACATGACCGGCGCCGGCGGCGTGGCGGGCCCGGACGGTGCGGCGGGATCGGCGCCGGGGCCGGGGGCGCCGATCGGGGTGTTCGACTCCGGGGTCGGCGGGCTGACCGTGGCCCGGGCGATCATCGACCAGTTGCCGGCCGAGCGGCTGGTCTACGTCGGCGACACCGCGCACGGGCCGTACGGGCCGCAGCCGGTGGCCCAGGTGCGCGGGCACGCACTGCGGGTCGGCGACGCGCTGGTCGAGCGCGGGGTGAAGATGCTGGTCATCGCCTGCAACGCGGCGTCCTCGGCGAGCCTGGCCGACGCCCGGGAGCGCTACCCGGTGCCGGTGGTGGAGGTGATCCGGCCGGCCGTGCGTCGGGCGGTGGCGGCCACCCGCAACGGCCGGATCGGGGTGCTGGCCACCGAGGTCACCATCCGCTCCGGCGCCTACACCGACACCTTCGCCGCCGCCCGGGACATCCAGGTCACCCCGGTGGCCTGCCCCCGGTTCGTCGACTTCGTCGAGCGCGGGATGACCAGCGGCCGGCAGGTGCTCGGGCTGGCCCAGAGCTACCTGGAGCCGCTGCAACGGGCCGGGGTGGACACCGTCGTGCTCGGCTGCACGCACTACCCGCTGCTGTCCGGGGTGCTGCAGCTCGCGCTCGGGCCCGAGGTCACCCTGGTCTCCAGCGCCGAGGAGACCGCCAAGGACGTGCTGCGCGTGCTCTCCGAAGCCGACCTGCTGCGCGAGCCGGACGGGTGGCCGGCCGAGCACGAGTTCCTGGCCACCGGCGACCCGGAGCCCTTCCGCCGGCTCGGGCGGCGCTTCCTCGGTCCGGAGATCGGCGCGGTGGGGCCGCTGCCGGCCCGGGTATCGTCCGCCGGGTGATCTCCGGTGTGGCGTTGGGGCTGGCGGCATCGTGCGCCGCGGTGGCGGTGTTCGGCCTGGTGACCACGGTGCTCGGACACCCGGCCGGGCGCACGCACGCGCTCGCGGTCGGGGTGCTCGAGGCGCTGCTGGTGCTGCAGGCCGCCGTCGCCGGGATCCGGGTGCTCGGCGGTGCCCGCCCGCCGGAGACCGACACGTTCCTGATCTACTTGCTGGTGTCGCTGTGCCTACTGCCGATCGGGCTGCAGTTCGCCCAGGCCGAGGAGTCCCGCTGGGGCGGCGCTGTGGTCGCGGTGGCGGCGGTGGCGACCGGCGTGGTGGTGCTGCGGCTGCTCGCGCTGTGGGCGGGTACCGGGGCCGGTGTCTGAGCGGGGCCCGGCGCGAGGGGCGGACGGCGCCGGATCTGGCGCCGGTTCGGACGGTGCGGGTTGGGGCCGGCCGGCGGGGCGGACCGCGACTGGGGTCGGGCGGGTGCTGGTGGCGGTGTACGCGGTGTTCGCGCTGTCCGCGTCGGCCCGGGCGGCGGTGCAGCTGGTCGCCCGGTTCGGCGAGGCGCCGCTGGCGTACCTGTTGTCCGCGCTCGCCGGCGTGGTGTACCTGCTGGCCACCGTCGGGCTGGCCGGGAGCGGCCCGGTGGCGCGGCGGCTCGCGTGGATCTCGGTGCTGATCGAGCTGACCGGGGTGCTGGTGGTCGGCGCGGTCAGCGTTGCTCTGCCGGAGGACTTCCCGAGGGCGACGGTGTGGTCCGGCTTCGGTGCCGGTTACGGTTGGGTGCCGCTCGCGTTGCCGGTCTTCGGAATCCTCTGGTTGTGGCACACCCGTCGCCGTGATGAGGTGTCCGGCAAGCGGGTCTGACCGGGGGTGTCCGCCGGCGGGCCCACCGGACGGTACACCGGAAGCGGGATGTGCATGGAACTCACCGTGCTGGGCTGCTCGGGCAGCGGTCCGGGGCCGGATTCGCCGTCGTCCGGTTACCTGGTCTGGGCCGGTGGGCGCACCCTGGTGCTCGACCTGGGCAACGGCACCATGGGTGCGCTGCAGCGCAGGCTCGACCCGTTCGCGCTGGACGCGCTGCTGTTGTCGCACCTGCATCCCGACCACTGCGCGGACGTGGCGTCGCTCGTCGTCTACCGCCGCTACCATCCGCGCCCGCCCTACGACGTGACCGAGCACCGGCTGCCGCTGCACGCGCCGGCGCCGGCGTCCGAACGGCTGGCCGCGCAGTACGCCGCGTGCGCCGTGGAACGGGCCGAGACCGACCTGTCCGACGTGCTGGACTTCCAGGTGGTCGCCGACCACGCGAGCGCCGAGGTGGCCGGCTGCACGGTGACCAGCCGGCGGGTGGACCACCCCTGCGAGTCCTACGCGCTGCGCCTGGAACACGACGGGCGCAGCCTGGTCTACAGCGGCGACACCGGCCCGTGTGACGCGCTGGTCGAGCTGGCCCGGGGCGCGGACGTGCTGCTCTGCGAAGCCAGCTGGCCGCACGTGTGGCCCGGCGACCGCCAGCCCCCGCCCGGGGTGCACATGTCCGGCCGGCAGGCCGGCGAGCACGCCCGGCGCGCCGGCGTGGGCCGGATGCTGATCACCCACGTGCCCACCTGGTTCGACGGCGACGACCTGGCGGCCGAGGCGACGGACGCGTTCGACGGTCCGGTGGAGCTGGTCCGCGCCGGAGCCAGTTACCAGGTGTGACCGCCTAGGTGGCTGGTGTCTTTCGCGTGGCGGTCGCCCGGTCCGGCGGCCTGATGCGGGAGGATCGGTGGGTGACGCTGGGGCGTGCTGATCATCAGGGTGATTTGTTCGACGAGGTGGCCCGGTTCTGTGAGGAGACG
>JAJCYC010000038.1 GCA_029263115.1 Pseudonocardia sp.
CGTCTCCTCACAGAACCGGGCCACCTCGTCGAACAAATCACCCTGATGATCAGCACGCCCCAGCGTCACCCACCGATCCTCCCGCATCAGGCCGCCGGACCGGGCGACCGCCACGCGAAAGACACCAGCCACCTAGACCGGGTGCGGTTCATCATTGATGAGCGGCTCGCGGTGTCCGGCCACACCGTCACCGACCTCACCCACCTCCTAGCCGAGCTGGCCGAGAACGCGGTGCGATTCTCCCCGCCGCGTACCCACGTCACGATCGGCAGCCGGCCGCTGTCCACACGCGCCGGGGCCCAGCTGCTGACCATCGAGGATTGGGGCGTCGGCATGCCGCCGCCGCAGCTCGACGAGACGAACGAACTGTTGGCCAACCCGCCGAATATTGACCTGTCGGTCGCCCAGCGGCTCGGCTTCCACGTGGTGGCGCGGCTGGCCCAGCGGCACGACATCGAGGTCTCGCTCGTCCCCACCCCAGGCAACGGCATTACCGCCGTGGTCGTGCTGCCGGCGGCGTTGTTCGCCGCCGCGGCGGCCGACCCGACCGACGTCCCCGGCGAGCGCTCCGCCCACCGGGTGCCCGCCGAGCCGGCCCGGCACTCGCGGGTGGGCGCGGCCGACGGCCACCACGCCCTGTCCACAGGGAAGACCGGCTGGCGGGTCGGCAGCTCGGACACGGGCATCCCGTGGACGTCACCATCGGCAGCGGCCGGACCGGCGGCGTCGCCATCCGGGTCCGAGCGGGCCGAGAGGACATTGGTGGTGTGGGCGAGCGCGGGCCCCTCATGGGACGGCTGGTGGAACTCCGGAGCGTCGTCCGTGGTGGAGCTGCCGGCGAACTGGGACACCGGCGGCAACGGGCACCCCACCCCACGGCCCCGACCTCGCGAGGACTCCGACGAAGCGGTGCCCGAGGGGCGCACCCGGCAGCTCAACCGTCGGCGCCCGCAGACCCACCTGGCACCCGAGCTGCTCACACCGTCGCCCCGACCTCGGCCGACTGCCGACGTCCCCGGACCGCGCCCGGCATCCGAGGCGCTCTCCCGGTACCAGGCCAGCAGGCAGGCGGCCCAGGCGGACGTCGACAAGCTGGGGCTCATCGAGAACGGAGAACAGCGATGACCGTCGCCGGACAGGGCCGCCGTCAGATGGACTGGCTGCTGGACGACTTCGTGAGTGCCACCCCCGGGGTGCTGAACACCCTGGTGATCTCTGGTGACGGGCTGCGGCTGGCGGCCTCGCGGGCAGTGGGCGACGCGCTCGCAGACGGTCTGTCGGCTGCGGCGTCCGGCCTGTTCAGCCTGGCCAGGGGAGCGGCGAACCTGCTGGATGCCGAGCCGGTCGGCCAGACCATCGTGGAGATGGCCGGTGGGTATCTGTTCGCCACCTCGGTGAGCCAGGGCTCGATCCTGGTGGTGCACACCGAGCGACAGTCCGACATCGGGATGGTCGGCTACGAGATGACGATGTTGGCCAACCGGGTGGGACATGTGCTGACACCCGCTCCGCGTGCGCCGACCAAGCCGACGCCGGCCCCGCGCCCGGCCCTGCGGGACTCACCGTCGTGACGTGGCAACCGAAGATCGGCCATGGGCCGCAACGTCCCGGGGTGGAGAGGTGCCGGCATGGATGATCACCTGGGGCCGGATGGTTCGGCCGGTGGCCGGGTCGTCCCAGTCTACGCGCTGACCCGCGGTCGTACCCGCTCGTCGGGGCGGGACATGCCCATCGAGTCGCTGGTGAGCGTCACCGAGCACGGCCAGCGCAGCGTGGCGTCGCTGGACATCGAGTACCGCAGGATCGTGGAGCTGGGGCGGCGGGTCGTCTCGTTGGTCGAGATCGCGTTCGCGCTGCGGGTGCCGGTCGGTGTGGCGCGGGTGCTGGTCAGCGACCTGGCCGGCTGCGGGCACCTGGTGATACACGCGCCACCGCCGCTCGAGGCCAACGGCGGGCCGAGTCAAGAGCTGTTGGGGAGGTTGCTAGATGGACTACGCGCCCGCTGAGGCCACGACAGGCACCGGAACGCTGCCACCGACCCCGCTGAAGATCCTCATCGCCGGTGGGTTCGGGGTCGGCAAGACGACCATGGTGCACACGCTGTCGGAGATCCCGCCGTTGAACACCGAGCAGGAGATGACCGAGCTGTCCGAGGGGGTCGACGACCTCAGCGCCGTGCCGGACAAGCGGACCACGACGGTGGCCATGGATTTCGGCCGGCTCACCGTCGACGACTCGCTGATCCTCTACCTGTTCGGCACGCCGGGGCAGTCGCGGTTCTGGTTCATGTGGGACGAGCTGGCGGCCGGCGCGGTGGGCGCGGTGGTGCTGGTGGACCTGCGTCGGGTGGACGACTGCTTCGCGGCGATCGACTACTTCGAGAACCGGGGCCTGCCGTTCGTCATCGCGATCAACGACTTTCCCGGGACCGAGCGGTTCGACGCCCGCGTCGTGCGCGACGCGCTGGTCCTGAAGCCGGAGGTGCCGCTGATGTGGACCGACGCCCGGGACGGCCGGTCCGGGCTGGCCGCGCTGATCTCGCTGGTGGAGCACGCACTGGCCCGGGTCGCCGCCTGAGTGGCGCGGGTCGGGCGGGTCAGGCCGGCAGAGGTCAGCGTGCCGGTCGGGTGACGATCCTGGCCGCTGGTACCGCCATCGCGAGGCGGGCGATGCCACCGGGTCCGAGGTGACCACCAGCCCACCGCCCCGTCCGAGCACGCCGCCACCACGTGAGCGTCGGCGAGATCGGCTGATCCGGCGCCGGCGCCGTGCAGTACGGCGCCTACCTGTCGGGCGAGGGCGAAATCGGTGTCCACCAGGAGCACGGGTGGCCGCTGACCACGGGACGGTCGAAAGCGGTCGGCGGTCAGCGTGGCCAGACGGAGTTGCGCCAGGCTTTCGGGCCGGGGTGCAGCGGTGCGCGGGTCATGGCGGCCCGGTCGACCCACACGCTGCGACCCCGGGTGTCCTCGACGTCTGACCCGGTCGCCGAGGCGGCCGCCGCGAGCACCGCCGCCAGCGCGGCCACCTCGGCGTCGTCCGGCTCCCCGCGCACCACCCGGAACAGCGCGCGCCGCTGCTCCGGGGTCTGTTCTTCGGTCACTTCATGCCTCGCTTCGCTCGGCTCGTCAGTGGCGAGTGCGGTCAGGACCGCGCTCGCCAGTCACGGGTCAGAGGGGGATGTTGCCGTGCTTGCGGGCCGGCGCGGCCTCCCGTTTGGTGGCCAGCATCCGCAGTGCCCGTCCGACGTAGCCGCGGGTGTGCGACGGCGGGATCACCCCGTCGATGTAGCCGCGGTCGGCAGCGATGTAGGGGTTGCAGAGGGTGTCCTCGTAGTCGGTTTGCAACGCCGCCCGCTTGGCTGCCAGCTCGTCGCCCTCCAGCCCTGCCAGGTCCTTGCGGTAGAGGATGCTCACCGCGCCCTGTGCCCCGGTGACCGCGATCTGCGCGGTCGGCCAGGCCACGTTGACGTCTCCGCCGAGGTGCTTGGAGCCCATCACGTCGTAGGCGCCGCCGTAGCCCTTGCGGGTGATCACGGTAACCTTGGGCACGGTGGCCTCGCAGTAGGCATAGATCAGTTTCGCGCCCCGGCGGATGATGCCGTTCCACTCCTGCTCGGTGCCGGGCAGGAAGCCGGGCACGTCGACGAGCGTCAGCACCGGGATGTTGAACGCGTCGCAGGTGCGGACGAACCGGGCCGCCTTCTCCGAGGCGTCGATGTCCAGGCAGCCGGCGAACTGGGTGGGCTGGTTGGCCACGATGCCCACGCTGCGACCCTCGACCCGCCCGTAGCCGGTCAGGATGTTGGGGGCGAACAGCGCCTGGACCTCGAGGAACTCCCCGTCGTCGACGACCCGGGTGATCACCTCGTGCATGTCGTAGGGCTGGTTGGGCGAGTCCGGGATGAGGGTGTCCAGCTCGAGGTCGGTGTCGGTCAGCCCATCGGCGATCGAGCCCGCCGTCGGCTCGGGCGCCTCGAACACCGGCGGCTCGGACAGGTTGTTCGACGGCAGGTAGGACAGCAGCTCCTTGACGTAGGAGAGTGCGTCCTCCTCGTCGGAGCCCAGGTGGTGCGCCACCCCGGACTTGGAGTTGTGTGCCCGGCCGCCGCCGAGCTCCTCCATCTCCACGTCCTCGCCGGTCACCGTCTTGATCACGTCCGGGCCGGTGATGAACATGTGGCTGGTCTGGTCGACCATCACGATGAAGTCGGTGATCGCGGGGGAGTACACCGCGCCGCCCGCGCACGGGCCCATGATCAGCGAGATCTGCGGGATGACCCCGGAGGAACGCACGTTGCGCATGAAGATCTCGCCGTAGAGTCCGAGGGCGACCACGCCCTCCTGGATCCGGGCGCCGCCGCCGTCGTTGATCCCGATCATCGGGCAGCCGATCTTCGTAGCCAGGTCCATCACCTTGACGATCTTCTCGCCGAACACCTCGCCCAGCGCGCCGCCGAACACCGTGGCGTCCTGGCTGAACACGCACACCGGGCGACCGTCGATGGTGCCCGAACCGGTGACCACCCCGTCGCCGAAGGGCCGGTTGCGCTCCATCCCGAAGTTCGTCGAGCGGTGCCGGGTCAGCGCGTCCAGCTCGACGAACGAGCCCGGGTCCAGCAGCTGGTCGATCCGCTCACGGGCGGTCTGCTTGCCCTTGGCGTGCTGGCGCTCGACCGCCTTGGCCGACCCGGCGTGCACCGCGTCGTCGCTGCGCCGGTGGAGGTCGGCCAGTTTGCCGGCGGTGGTGTGGATGTCCGGCTCGGCCTCGTCGCCGGCCGGCGGGTCGCCGAGGGGTGCGGTCGCGGTACTCATTGCTCGCCTCGCAGGCGCGACTCGGTACTCATGGCTGGGCAGCTTAACCAGCCCGGCTCAGCGCACGCCTTACCGAGTGAGCAGAGTCAAACGCCGACCGTCACAGGAGAGGCACTGTCGGCCAGGTCGAGCCGGGGGCGGGTGAGGACCTCGAGGGAGACCTCGGGGAACCGGCGCGCGGGAAGCTGGAACAGGGCGACCGACAGCCCGTTGGGCTGCGCGACGGTGCGGACGTGCGCCGAACCGATGGTCTTGTAGTAGTCGTGCAGCCCGACGCTGGTACCCCACACCGATCCGCGCAGCCAGGTCACGTCGAGCCGCGCGGCCCGGTCCATCGCCCAGTGGCACAGCAGCCCGGCCAGGCCCCGCCCGCCGTGGTCGACGGCGGTCGCCAGCTTCCAGCCGAACACGGTCGGCTCGGCCAGCTCGTCGGCGGTCCACAGCGTGGACTCGCGGCGGCGGAACAACGTCACCGTGGCGACCGGGTTGCCCTCGTCCTCCATCAGCCAGGTGAAGCCGCGCTCGACCCGTCGGGCGAGCATGCGCTGGTAGCCGGTGCCCAGATCCCACTGGTCGCTGCCGCGCCGGCGCAGCCACGCGGTCCGGTCCTCGATCACCCCGATCACCGCGTCGAGATCCTCCGAAGCGGCCTGGCGCATCACGTACGGCTTGCTCATAGCCTGCCCCCAGTCGATGACGATCATGTGTCGGTATCCGGACGTCGGAACCCGGACGACATCATCTGGTGTAACGCAGTGGAAGCACCGCGGTTACGTAGCGCGAGCATCCGGCTCGCCGGCCGGCCCGCGGGCCGGCCGGCCCGGCCCGGTCGGGGCGGCCTACGGTGGTCCGGTGCCGGACCCTGAACCCGCCTTCGACCCCGCGCTCGGTCCCGACTCCGACCTCGCCCTCGACCCGGTTGCGGTGTGTGCGGCGTTGGGCTCCCGGGTCGCGGCCCTCGACGTGGTGGCCGTGACCGGCTCCACGAACGCCGACCTGCTGGCTGCGGCCCGTGCCGGCGCACCCGACCGCACGGTGCTGGTCGCGGAGCGCCAGAACGCCGGCCGGGGACGGCTGGACCGGCGGTGGATCTCGGGCCCGGGCACCGGGTTGACCTTCAGCGTGCTGCTGCGACCGTCCGGGGTGCCCGGTCACCGGCTCGGGTGGTTGCCCCTACTCACCGGGCTGTCCGTGGTGCGCGCGCTGCGCGACCTGGCGCCGGGGCTCCCGGTGTGGGTGAAGTGGCCGAACGACGTGCTCTGCGGGCCGGGGCAGGCCAAGTGCGCGGGCATCCTCGCCGAGGCGGACCCGGCGGCGGCCGGCGGGCCGGCCGTCGTGGTCGGCGTCGGGCTGAACGTGCACGCGTCCCCGGACGAACTGCTCGACGGGGCCACCTCGCTGCGCGCCGAGGGCGCCCGGGACGCCGACGGTGCCCCGATCGGGCGTGCCGCCGTGCTCACCGCGGTGCTGACCCGGTTGCTCGACGACCAGGCGGCCTGGCGCGCGGCCGGCGGTGACCCGGACGTGAGCGGGGTGCGGGCGGCCTACACCGGGGTGTGCGCGACGCTGGGTCGTCGGGTGCGGGTGGAGCTGCCCGGGGCGTCGAGGCTGGAGGCCGTCGCGGAGCGGGTGGACACCGACGGCCGGCTGACGGTGCGCGACGCCGCCGGCGGGACCACGGTGGTGGCGGCCGGCGATGTGGTGCACCTGCGGGCGCTACCGTCCTGATCCGTGGGGTACCCGGACGACGAGTTGGCCCAGGGCGAGCGGCTGCTCGTGCACCAGCACCCGCACCCGAAGATGCTGGTGACGCCGGCTGCGGTGTTCGTTCTGGTGTGCGGCGTGGGCGGCTACCTGGCCGCGCTGGTCGGCCGGGCCAGCTGGCGGGGAATCGGCTGGTCGGTGATCGCCGGGGTGGGCCTGCTGCTCGTGCTGTGGTTCGCCGTGGCACCGCTGACCCGGTGGCTGACCACGCATTTCGTGGTGTCCGATCGGCGGGTGCTGGTCCGCGAGGGGGTGCTGCGCCGGGTGGGCATGGAGATCCCGCTGGCCCGGGTCGACGGGGTCGGCTACCGGCAGGGGGTGCTGGACCGGACGCTGGGCTGCGGCACGCTGAGCGTCGACTCGGGCTCGGACGCCGGCCCGGTCGAGTTCGGCGCCATCCCCCGGGTACGTGCGGTGTGTGAGGTGTTGCGGGGGGCCGCCGACCTGGCGGTCTGACGGGTGCAACCTCGCCGAAACGGTGGGCCGGGCCCGGCGGCCGGCGTAGCGTCGTGGCCGTTGGCATACGGCAAGCAGGGGCACGTCGCGAGCACCGGGGAGTCGGACATGAGCAGGCTACGTTTCGGGATCTTCCTGGCACCGTTCCACCCGGCGGGGGAGAACCCGACGCTGGCC
The DNA here is from genome assembly GCA_029263115.1 of Pseudonocardia sp. Classification (GTDB taxonomy): domain Bacteria; phylum Actinomycetota; class Actinomycetes; order Mycobacteriales; family Pseudonocardiaceae; genus Pseudonocardia. Next base: position 7,212 of record JAJCYC010000038.1, read on the forward strand.
CTGCAGCGTGATCTGCGGCTGGTCGAGCACCTGGACGCCTGCGGCTACGACGAGGCATGGATCGGCGAGCACCACTCGGCCGGCAGCGAGATCATCGCCTCGCCGGAGATCTTCATCGCGGCCGCCGCCGAGCGCACGAAGCACATCCGGCTGGGCACCGGGGTCACCTCGCTGAGCTACCACAACCCGCTGTGGGTGGCGGAGCGGATGGTGCTGTTGGACCACCTCACCCGCGGCCGGGTGATGCTCGGCGTCGGCCCCGGCTCGCTGCCCACCGACTCGGCGATGATCGGGCTGAACCCGACCCAGACCCGCGAGCTGCTGGAGACCAACCTCGACGTGGTGATGCGGCTGCTGCGTTCCGACGAGCCGGTCACGGTGGATACCGGAACGCACCGGCTGGTCGACGCCCGGCTGCACCTGCGGCCCTACTCCGACCCGCTGTTCGACGTCGCGGTCGCCGCGGTGGCCTCGCCGAACGGTCCCCGGCTGGCCGGCCGGCACGGCGTCGGGCTGCTGTCCATCGGCGCGACGCTGAGTGCCGACGGGTTCGATGCGCTGGCCCACCACTGGAACGTGATGGAGGAGCGGGCCGCCACCTTCGGCGCCGCGGTGGACCGGACCAAGTGGCGGCTGGTCGGGCTGATGCACGTGGCGGAGACCCGCGAGCAGGCCTACCGCAACGTGGAGCACGGCATCGAGCAGTGGTTCTCCTACTTCCAGAAGGTGGCCGCGTTCCCGCAGATGAACGTGGGCGACGGCACCGACGTCAAGGCGATGATCGACTTCATCAACGAGTCCGGGGTCGGCGTGATCGGCACGCCGGAGGACGCCAAGGGGCAGGTCCGGCGGCTGACCGAGCAGTCCGGTGGGTTCGGCGTGTTCCTGCAGCTGGCGCACGAGTGGGCGAACCCGGAGGCCACCCGGCGGTCCTACGAGCTGATCGCCCAGCAGGTGATGCCGGAGTTCCAGGGGCAGGCGTGGTCCACGCTGGCCGCCAAGCAGCGCGCGTCGGACAGCCGAGCCGGGCACGCCGACCAGCAGAACCGGGCGGTCGCGCACATGACCGAGAAGTACCAGAAGGAGCTGGCCGACCAGCCGGGCGGCCAGAGCTGATCGGGATACCCGGGCGGCGGCCGCCCGGTGCCGCGGTGGGGTCAGCGCAGGGCGACCAGGACCACCGAGTCCATCCGCATCACGCACGTCTCGCCGCGGTGCGCGGTGCCCGCGATGCCGACCAGTCCCATCCGGGGTCGGCTCTTCGAGGTGCGCGTGGTGACCACCTCGGCCCGGGCGACCAGTACGTCACCGGGGAAGACCGGGGCGGGCCAGGCGAGGTTCTGCACACCAGGGGAGCCGTGCGCGTCGGCCCGGCCGACGACGCCGTCCACCCAGAGTCGCATCCACAGCCCGCTGGTGTACCAGCCCGACGCGCACAGTCCGCCGAGCAACGACTCCTTGGCCGCCACCGGGTCGAGGTGGAAGGACTGCGGGTCGAACCGCCGGGCGAACGCGAGCATCTCGTCCAGCTCGGCGGTGACCGTGCCGAGCTCGAACACCCGCCCGACGG